>JAPLKA010000025.1 GCA_026388315.1 Pseudomonadota bacterium
TGCCGTCATGGTCAAAATAGGCTCCATCTTTGAAGTTGGTAGTTTCTACCCCATCACCATCAAGGTCAAGGATGATGGGAGAGGGGGTGACAGTGGCGGTGTTGAAGAGGTTTCTGCAGGTGTTCATCATATCAGGGAGACAGTCAACATCGCTATCACCTCTGCGCGAGCTGCTTGGCTGTACCAAATTTTCGCCATTTGGACCAGGCAGATATGGGCCAACCGGATGGCCAGATGAATCAAACTGTTCTATATTGCCAACTTTCCAACCCTCTCGGATTTTCTTTGCTTCAAGAAATGCGTTTAATTCTTCTAATGTTAATTGCGCAATGGGTTTGTTATATACATCGAGATTATCAAAACCATTCTTTTGTGCAATCATTTTAAGCTCTTTGGTGTATTGGTCAGGATTGTTGCCTTTTAATCTTGGGTTTACACCATCATCGTGTGGCAAGTATGTATGCATTGCATCCAGAATAGAACTCTTATCATAATATGAACCTCCTGGCTCAAACAATTTTCTCCTTGCTTGTTCTCCTGTTGCTAAATCGGGAAAGATAGCATTTCCACCTGCATCTTTACCAAGCATTCCAGGGCCTCCATTGACATTGCCTGGATTATTGTTCCTCCATGAGGAGGTTCCGCCAGAATAAACTGTAGTACTTCCATCGTCGTGAATATATGTAGTGGTTTTTCCTATAGAAATAACTTTAACAACTGCCATATTTAGCCTCCCCTAATTCATCATTGATTTTGCTGTGATAAACAATTTTATGTTTTCTATCTCTGGAGTAATAACATCTATCTTATCGACATCATCGTAACTAGGATATTTCTTCTTCGTTACATAAGTCCCAATGCGTTGATAGTAACCATTCTTTTTCAACCGGTGTATCGTTATCTCAAATTTGTGAGGAGAATAACGCGTTTCATTTTTATCTTCCAAATTCCAGATAGCGCGCGCAATCACAACAACACTTTCTCTCAATTCTTTATTCGATGAGAAAATCTTGTATTCTGTTTGCTCCGAAAACCTAACTGACGGAAAATTGTTTATGAATTTGTTCTCATTTTTGGCATATGTCCATATAGAAAGAGCATCAAGATGCCCACTCGCAAAACCCCAATTCTGGGCGAGAACCATAAGGCCATATTTATATTTACACGACTTACAGAGTTCAACTATCTTCATAGTTTGAACTGTTTGAAAAGAACCTGAATCCTTGCTGTCAACTCTGTCTTCAACGCGGTGACATATTTGATTATTTTTATCATGCCAGAAGCAAAGCTTCATTGCCGGAGGGAGGTTGTTTTCATCCTTGCATTTATCAGGATTCTTTCCACAATACTCATATAATTTCTCAACGTCCTTTATGTCATACGCTGTTGCATGCCATTTCTCTTTGGTTTTGAATGTTTCATAAAGCGGTATTGTCTTCGCTTCTTTGTATTCTATGGTTATGGCATTGGCGAAGGTTGAGAGAAAGATTATCAAGAAGATTATGACAACGCTTATTCTTAATTCAATATGCCACAGTAGCTTATTCCTGGAAAAAGTTTTCATACAGCCTCCATGACGGAGTTACGGGAAACGGGATCGGTTTCTGCGGCAAACTGCTCTATAAGGGATTTAAGAGAACCTGTGGTATCCCTTGCCATTGCCTGGTGGAGATCATAAACATTCCCATAACCCTGAAGATCGGGTAAGGCAGCTATGTCATCAGGAACATCGAGCCATTCGTCGGCGATGGTATACATCTTATCCGCCTTGAACCATACATCGGTAGCTGTAGCAGTTGTACCGTCTGATTTAGTGAAACTCCCTGTCTGCTTATGTTCATTGCCATTGGCATCAACAAGGCTGGATAGAGTATAGCCGGTATTGATGGATTGAATGCCCTCTTCCTGAAGGGTGAAGAGTTCATCTGATGCGGAGTAGCCATCGCCGTCGAGGTCCTGCCATATCTTGAAATTTGAGAATGCGGCATCATTGGCATCTATCTTGCCGTCGGCATTGGTATCAAGTTCAGCAAGGGCTTGAAAACCATTGGCCGCTCTGGCTCCATTATTGAGAATCGTTTGATCACCAAACAATTCTTTACCGTTGTCAATGGTGCCGTTGTTGTTGCGATCCATGACAAGAATTCCATCATCACTTGATGCCCACCCCGTCTGTTCAGCAAATCCATTCCCGTCATGATCAAAGTAAGCGCCTGCGGTAAGGGAGGTGGTTTCTATGCCGTCGCCATCAAGGTCAAGAATGATGGGACTTGGGGTGACAGTGGCGGTGTTGAAGAGGTCACGGATAAAGTCATTCGTCTTATGCGCATCCCAGAGGGGATCAACCCAATCGTTTGGATAGTTCTTTACGCATCGATTCCACATTTCGTTTATTTCATCATCATTCAGGTTGTCAAGCCTTGCCATATCATATATCAGCTTTAGCTCAAAGGCCGTTTTAACGCCATCCATATAAGCAAGGGCATAAGCATCTGTCGGGTATCCAGGGCTTGTCGGGTCAAGGCGTGTCACTTCTTGGATCAACTTCAAATCGGCAATCAGGACGTCTCGCCTTGTTGCCAGACCATCATCAAAGTTCTGGTATACAACGTCATGCCGGTAAAAACACCTATCAAGATCATCCTTCGCGTCTTTGCCGAGGGCGACAACAGGTTTTTTAGTATCTGGGTCTCTATTTACCTTACCTGTTAACGGATTACGCTCAAACCCATCATGCCCTACTCCTCCCCAGTTCCCATAGGTTGGTGTTTTGGGTACATTTGGAACAACATAAATACTCATATTGACCCCCTTGTTCTTTTATTTTTGATACTTCAACAGTTACAATATCTTTCATCAACAGACATCCCTTATTCCTTTCTCGGGCCGATAGTTGGATACGAGATATGCGTTAAACCCTTGCCGTCGCTATTGATTATGTATGTGTAACCAAAATTTCCCTCTTCTTTTTGTCTAGAAACATAAAACGTAATGCGTTTCCCATCAAAAGAGATGGACGGCCATCTGATATACCCTTGATTCTTCGTGACGCGTGTGATAACGTCTCCTTTCTTTAAAAACAGGTCATAGTTCTCCGGTTTAGGAGGAAGGCCATCCATTTCGTTCGTGATTGAGAGAAACAGGATTGCATCATCCTTCGTCACGAAAGGTTCAGAGGTCCACCTGCCGTGGGTAAAAGCAGGACGGAGGTCATTCTTTTTGCCGTCCATGATGAAGATATTGTTATCCCGGTATTGTCTTTTGTAGTTCTCCCGAAAATCCATCTTCTTTGTCGCAGACAAACTCTGTACTATCGGACTTGTTCCCCAGAAGATAAAGCGTTTATCATCGGAGAGATAGAATGGTCTCGACATCTCATAGAACTGATAGTGCGTCAGTTGTCTTATGACCTTTGTTTCGAGATTGATCTCAAAGATATCCCATGAGGTGTACATGTCTCCATAACCAAGGATACGTTGTCTTTTCATGGATGCACGTTTGAATATAATCCGTTTCCCGTCCCGTGAAAAAGATGGTGATGCATTGTATTTGACTCTCATGACCTTCCCTGTAGGCGTCTCTGTTGTTTTAACGTCATCGTTATAATCATGGGTCAATTGCTGGTGATTGCTGCCGTCGGCATCCATAACGCAGATGTTGCCGGCGTTTCTTTTTGGTACGACATTCGCATAGGCGATTTTCTTCCCGTCCCACGAATAAATGGGGCCGCCTTGAAAGTCGTTTGTCGTATGGATGATTTTGCTCTCTTTTGTAAACGGGTCGTAACTGACCAGCCTGCAATAATCGGTGATGTAAATCCCTCCCCAGCAGGATGTATAGAGCAACTTGTCGTTGTAGAACGAAAGCGCTCCCGGGGTATCAGTTTCTTGTTTTTGGGAAGCTTTGCTGTCATTTCCACTTAATTGCCTGTAAGCGCTGTAGCCCAGAATGAGGATAAGAGCAGTGATAATAATAATTTTTAATCTATTCTTTGTCATCTATTCCCCCTTAAACACCCTCTATTTTTGTTAGAATCTCTTGAAATAGTGGAAATACACCGCTGACACAGAAAAGTGTACTCTCAATGTCTCTTTTTTCTCTTTTCATCTCCAACTCCTTTTATCCTTATTCATTCAGACTTTTCCTGTCTTTACTAACAGCACAAGGATAGCGGTGAAATATCCATACTCCGGCTCTGTGCGCACAATGGTCCTGTGCAACATGAGCTTGCGCCCTGCCACAGACCCTAAGGCGTGGACGACCATAAAATTATAAGTTTCCTGAAAGCGCATACTGTTTCTCATAGGCAATTTCCCTGCCTCAAACCTATTTGGGGGAGGGTTCGGTATTTGATAAGAAGTAAAATAAAAGATAGATTTGCTTATTTGCACAGGTCTTTCCCTTCCTCTTTATAAGGTTGCGTAAGGAGCTACTTTCGTTCCTGCGGCATCAATGATCTTTTGTGTGATTCCCCTGTAGTTATATTCGATTATAAACATTCCATTACAATTCCTGTCAAGATAATAATTACAAAAATTAACAAATATTTACAATAAATTACTCTGCCATAACTCATTCATACCCTTACATCTTTCAAAGCGCCCTCATGTATATTGGCAAGGAGCGGTGCTGCAAGAGAATTGGGATTGGAACCGTTGGCTCCGACAAAGGGCTGGCCCATAAGCTTTTCGATAACTGCAAGTTTACGGGCGTCAAAGTTAGTGCCACGGGAAGCGGGGTCAACGGTATCACTACCGGTCCTGTTAGCACCGCCTAAATAGGTACCAATTTGTGGAAAGTTCTTTATCCCCGATCATCGAGTGAAGTTGCCTGCTATTGCGAAGCACAGCGGAACAACGTTCAGGGGAACTGGCAGGTTGACAATTTCAAAATGCAAATAGTCTCTGCAAGACGGAAATAACCATTAACTGGGTTTCTGTATCAAGAGTACCAAGGTTTTTTATAAGTCGCGTTTTGTCTATTGTTCGTATCTGATCTAAAACGATGTGCGCCTTTTTCTTCTTAAATTGGCATACTATTCGTGTGGGATAGTCTTTCTCGGCTGTAGTCATCGGGGCAACTATTACGGTGCGGATATGTCGGTTCATTTCGTCCGGAGAAATAACCAAACAAGGCCGTGTTTTTTGAATTTCAGAACCAACTGTGGGATCAAGATTTGTCAGATACACATCGAATCGGTTCACTACCATTGCCATTCCTCTTCATCCCAAGAATGGGAAATATTTTCGTTTCCGTCTATCAATATGTCATGGCCATTTTGGGCCATCGCTCTGAATGCATTATCCCAACCCGTCCTTGGACTTGAGATAGGGCGAATGATAATTTGAGTTTTCTCCACCTCAAGCTCAACGTCATCAATAATTCCAGTTTGATCAAGCAATGGTTTTGGAATACGAATTCCTTGGGAATTGCCTATTTTTACAATGTGTGTTCTCATTATTTTACCTCCTCGAATGGTGTACACATTGTAATTACATCCATTGCAAAAGTCAAGAGTTCAATATGCTTATTATGATGTTTCCGCTGCCCGATAACTAATCTACTGCAAAGTTCCCCCATGGGGCTATTGAAAGTCCTGCATCTTTGTCGAGGCTGCCGGATTGTGTAGTACAGGAAAGAAAGAAATAACTGATCCACCCGAATACCGTTGCTTAATGAACTATTTCATAAACCGTCCTCAATTTTATTTTCTCAGCTACCTATCCGATTATGCTATCTATTGTCGGCCATAGCTGGAGTTTATAGGGAAAGCTGCTTTGACCCTTCATTTGATGGCTCAGTATGCCGTTCCGGGAGGGCCGGACTGCGGATAATCCCAGCCGAAACCCCACCGGAAAGGGGTTGGCAGCCACCAGACACCGCCAATGCTGACACCGAAGTACATGAGCTTGGCTATTACCGGATGACCTTTATCTGACACACACCTTTTCAGGGCTAAATCAGCGTTTGCTCTTTCCTCTCGGGTGCCGCCCATCCAATAAGGCAAATCATGCCTGACACAGCACTCTACCCAGTTGCCATTGGGGAAACCTGAACACCCGTCAGATGTAAAAGCGTGAGAAGGCGTTGCCCCCTTAACGCTGTTTTTTGTATAAATATCCGCAACAATCTTGTTAATTTCGCTTGAATGATCTACACAACCGATAAGAAAAATGGCAATAGGGGATATACACAAAAATAAACTATGTAATTTTCTCATAATCTTTTGCCCGCCCCTACCTCACACACATGTTTCTCACTCACAACATGGGTTTTTTCTTGCCCGGCTTCTCCGGTGCAGGTTCCGGGGCAATCGGTATCCGCAGTTCCACTAAGGCCAGAAAAGTCCGCAGCTCATCACGAAGCGTCTCAAGGTCAGGCCTTGTGTATTTTGCAAAGCCCACCTCAATGCCTGATTCAAAAGATCGTAAGCTGGTAATCTGCTTTGTCATAGGTATGAGCTTCGTTTTGCCCGGCTCCGGTTTAATCTTTTTATATGCTGTAAGCAGATTGTTCAGAGTAGCATTGGTTACAGGTGTCTTCATGATGGCCTCAAAAATCTTGTCACGATCAGGACATTCGAGGTTAGCTGCGAAGAGATACCCCTGGGAAACAGAGAGATTTCCTGTCGAAATTACCGACTGAATTTCGGGAGGAAGTTTTAAAAGCGAAATCGTGCGATGTAGCGTCCTTGTTGTCTTTCCGACGATTCCAACAATCTCCGACACTGTGTCGGAGAATCCCTTTGCCGCATATTCAGAACCCCGATCATAATTCACCAGCTCATTCATTACCCCATCCACATCATAGTTTTTGTCAGGGTGTCTTGACTGAATATATGCCAATATGCCCTTTGCCTGGTCAATAGGATTCAAGTCTTCTCTCTGGAGGTTCTCCGTCAGTTGGAAGGCAAGTATTTCATCCTTCTGAGTGATCGCATCAAGTATGCGCGTCGGTATTGTTGGAAGTCCAAGCTTCAGGGCAACCAGATAACGGCGTTCCCCGCAGAGGAGCAGGTATTTACCGTCTTTCGGCGTTACAAGGACAGGCTCCAAGACACCCCGGTCTTTAATAGATTCCATGAGGGCTTTGAAGGAATCACTTTCCGTGTCGATGTTTGACCTGATCTGTTCTTCAATAATGATATCCCCTAAGGACAGATACTGAAATTCTTGATTTACAACTGTTTTCTTTGTTGCCATCTTTCTCCCCCTCTTTTTAATTCAGTGGTTCGTACTTCGTCGTTCGTACTTCGTTAAGAGCCTTTATCGATGTACGATGTACTGTCATGTAAATCTACCTTGATATTGTTCTTTATTGTAAAGAATATTAAAAATCTGTCAAGTTTTTTTAATGCCTGAACCCGGCGCATATGTGAATCTACCCACCCATAGCTGGATTATGAAATGGGTCTATCTCTGGAAGTTTTCGTTGGCGAAATGAACTACCACGCGGCAAGCTTCAGGGTATAGACACTGGAGTAGTCCCCGTTTTATCAGGACCCGCAGGGCAATCAAGTAACGGAGCAGGCGGAACCACGTCCCCGTCCTCCATGCAAAAGCTGTAATTATTATTTTTTGAGCGGGTTAATTGTTTTATATCCAAGCAGTCTTACAACATTGCAAAGATTTTCATCGGAAGCCGCGAATGTCCAATCCTTTTTCGCGATTAAGGTAAAAGTGGCAAGATGTAACGCATCTAATGTCCTCAATCCATGCTGAGAACCAAATTTTTTTAATAAAGATTCTGCCTCTTCTAAAACCACGTGTCTTAAGGGCTCAACTCTGAAAGCGATAAACTCTTCTTCAAAACCTGTAGTTGCTCTGTTCAATTTATCTTCATCTATTTCCTTATTTCGGAACCTTCTAAATAAGGCGCTCAGAAACTCCAATCTAACAAGTTCGGAAACACATATCTCGTTCTCAGGGGAGATTATTAAATTCGTTACCTCCCGAGAACCATCCTCTTCATGAAAGAATTTAACAAGCGCAGATGTGTCAAAAAAGAGTTTCATATCCTGTCTTCTCTTGCCGCCAGAACATCGTTAGCCATAGAGCCTTTGTACCCGCTCAAAGCCTCTCTCACCTTCAGATAGGCGTGCAAAGGTTTCTTTACCCTTGTTTTTTTAACCCTGCTTTTCAATGAAAGTATTAGATCATATACTATGAGTAACTCTGAGGGTCTCAAGGCATCGAGTTCTCTTACAGCCTGTTCCTTTAAATTCATGAAATAACCTCCATACCAATCATATATCTATACCGCAAAAATATATCATAAAGATGAGCCTCTTGCAATATTCGACTCGTCGTCAGGAACGTTGGTAACTTACTAAACGTGCTCATGACTACTCTCTTTTTTCATCATTTTTGATATTGCAACGTTTGATACGCCAAGTTGACGCGCTGTTTCAGCATAGGGCAGTCCCGGTTCTTTTGTAAGGGCATAGACGATTTCGAAACGGATACGGGGAAGCAGCATAGCACAGGTCGTTCCCTTCCTCTTTATAAGGTTGCGTAAGGAGCTACTTTCGTTCCTGCGGCATCAATGATCTTTTGTGTGATTCCCCTGTAGTTATATTCGATTATAAACATTCCATTACAATTCCTGTCAAGAAAATAATTACAAAAATTAACAAAAAATTACTATGCCTTAACTAACCAGGCAAGATAGTCTTTGCCGGAATTGTGAGAATGATTCATTCCTGCCTGTCTGCAAAAAGCAGGTGAACCAGCACATCCTGTGTTATTCTTTTGTCAGCAATTACAAAATAACCGGGCTAATATTAATTGACATATTATATAAGCCATGATAATATAAATATTATGTTCACATCCGAACTTACCCAGCGGATTATCCGTTTCAATCCGTGGCTTTTACAAACCGGCAGAGCAAAATCCCTGCCCGCAAAATATCTTCCAGGCACATATATTCACAGAGCCGCCGAAAACTTATCCTTCGAAGCCTCAAGAGCTGTCCTTGTCGTGGGACCGAGACAGTCAGGAAAATCCACGCTTCTATGGCATCTCCTCCAGGATGTTTTTCCTAATGTGCTCTTTCTCAATATGGAAGACCCTCTCTTTCGGATCGGCTTTAAGTCTCCCTTTGATCTTCTGTCTCTTATCGAAAAGGAATATCCCTTCATAAAAGCGGTATTTATCGACGAGATACAGCATATGGAAGAAGCGGGGCTTTTTATAAAAGGCCTTGTTGATGAAAAAACAGGACTTTCTGTTTTTATTACCGGCTCTTCCTCCTTTGATCTAAGGAGCAAAACACGGGAATCTCTTGCAGGCAGGGCGCAAAGGACTACACTTTACCCCTTCAGCATGCAGGAGCTTTTAAATAACGAATCTCCAGGCAATGCTGCCGAAGTGCGCGCCTTTGTTGACCGGACAGTTGCAGATCAACTCCTCTACGGGAGCTATCCCGCTGTCCACCTTGCAACCATACGAAAAAAAAAGATAGAGCTTCTTAACGATCTCGTCGAGGCGCTAATACTGAGGGATGCCTCCGACCTGTACAGGATAAAAAGAGTTGATGCTTTTCGGAAGCTCCTGAACCTCCTTGCCCTTCAGACAGGCAATATGATCAATCTCTCTGAGATAGCGTCTCTGTGCAACACAAACGTCGGGACAATAAGCTCCCACATTGAAATCCTGGAAGAAAGCCATATTGTAAAAGTTCTCCGAACATTTGCCGGAGGAAGGAGAAGAGAGATTACCGGCGCTATAAAAATATTCTTCATTGACAACGGAATACGGAACGAGTTGCTCAACGGTTTCTCTGAAGACTTATCACTCAGGGCCGATGCAGGACAACTTTTTGAAAACTGGGCATTTACGGAACTGCAGAAAAATATGCCCTTTTTGGGAACCATCCATTTCTGGCGCAGCAAGGCAGGCGCAGAGGTGGACTTTGTCATCGAGTACGGCGGCGAATCTTTCGGCATGGAGATAAAATTTACCGGACTTACCCGGCCAGGACTTTCCAGATCCTCCCGCAGTTTTATTGAAGCCTATTCTCCAAAACGGTTTGCGCTCCTCAACCGCACCCTTGAGGAAACCGTAACTGTCGGAACTACCGAGGTAAACTTCATAACCCCTGCCGGCCTTACCCGCTGGCTTAACCTCGTATTCGCATAAAAAACGATTTTCTTAATGAGATAGGGATCAACAGTATCACTCCCTGTCCATTTTAAGAGTATCTGTTCCATGAGGCCATCACGGACACCAAAGTCTTCTTCTGCTATGAACTGATCGATTAGGGCTTGGAGTGGCAATAGTATAGGTAGTGTCTCTTTGGAGATTAAAACCACCTATTGAGGCTGTTGAGCTATCGGTCTTTGTAAATGCCCCTTACTGAATAAGGGTATTCCCCTGCGGGTCAACAGGAGGGAAGGTTGCACAGACAAAGCTTTACTGTCCTGTGTTTCTGCTTTGCTCAACCTTTTTCATCTCTATGCGGAGTTGGCTGTTTTTTGCACTGGTAAAATGCCCTTTCATAGTATCGGGGTTATTCTTTTCAACGACAAACGAGTATATGTATTGACCGGTTGACCTGTTGTTGGGTCTGAACGTTTCTTCAGCAGAACCGGTAATCGTATGTGACTTCTTTAGCCAACCGGGTCGAAGTTTTGGGGTATAGAAGTCTAATGTGGCGCCTTCATCAGAATATTTGACCTTGGCATTTTCCACTCTCACCCAGTTAGGACCGCAATGACAACTGTTCTTGGAGGTATTGTATTCTCCCCAGGCAAGGACGACCTGAGCGGATTCCTTGTCAACCTTCTCGACATATACCACCGTGTCCCAACCCCATCGTGAATTCCACTGGCCGACCCACTTCCCCAGAAGGGATTTGATCTGAACCGGTAAAGACGGGTCGGGAGCGGTTACAGCAACCTCGGGCGGTTCAGGCGCCGGAGCTTGCTGGGATGAACTAAAACACAGGCACACTGTCATCAGAAATATCGTTAAAGCGATCCAGTGGAGCCTTCTTAGCATACGTCTCCCTCCTTTTTCCTCTTTATGTAACATGTATATTTTATTCTGATATTATATTCAATAAATGTCAACGAGATTACAGGAAATTCACCATTACCGATTAAAACACGGCATAAATCACTTATTTACAAAAACTCGATTGAGGAAGGAAGCGAGCGGTTGTGGAATATATCGATTGCGGATTGCGGATATTATTCATTATTCACTATTCACTTCCTTCATGCCTTCATACCTTAAAGTAGTTATATCCTTTATTGTAAGGAATATTGTAAATCTGTCAAATTTATTTAATGCCTATGTTGTGCCCGGTCAGTTCCAGGAGAATGCCTTTTTTGCCGCCCGCTGTCGCTCGACAAATGCTGGACAAAAGATTAGTTTTTTGTCCCGCCGACCCCAATTACTTTTACTAAGGGTCAGCCTACCCTGTTTTTTTCTCAGAGGAGGATGCATGACCCCTGGACAGCGTTTGTAACCTGCTCAACAAATCCAATATTTGATCTTGTTCTAAAGCGCCGGAGCACAGGTACAATACTTTCTCTTCAAATTGTATAGTTTCCTTTCCGTGAGCTTTTATCTGTGCTTTTGAGAATTCTTTCCATCCAAGATGATTCTTAACTGTCTTTGTGGCAAACATATTTTTCCAATAGATCCCACTGTCACAGATTACCATGCCTTTTTTAGCATTGCCCAGGATACTGTTGTCTATCAGAATATAGACCTTTTCGTCCGGTGCAAACTGCATGGCTTGTCTTGCGTTGCTCATCTTCTCGAACGGGATTGAGTCTCCATAATAAAAGTGATACTCTTTTGAATATCTGGCTGCGATTCTCAGAATGTCTTTTTCCATCGGACAAAATTCAGACATGAATACCTCGTTTAATAAATGAACATCTTAGTCATTTCTACTGTTCGGTAGTGGGATCAATTGGCTTTCCGGTTCTATACGACACGCTTTTCATAGTGGCAACCAATGTACGCAAGCCTTCTTTTTCCATATAGACGTTAAACAGAAAGACAGCCGTTCGCCTGCTCTGCGACAGGATTTCTCCCTCAACAACGAGTGTGGTTCCCGGATCAGGGCTTGCGTGGTAGGTAATCGAACAATCCAGGGCAACAGAAAGGTTGTTCTTGTTATTTCCTAATACCGAAAATGCAGCATCTGCGAGAGAATAAATAATTGCACCATGGGGCCGGTTAAACATATTCAACATATCCTCGCGCAATTGCATGTGCATCTGGATGGTATCATCTGTCAGTTTGTCCAGGACGATCCCCAGGGATTTGGCATAGCTGTCTTTCTCAAACTGCTTCTTTACGATGTTGAGGTGTTCTTGTTTGTTGGATTTGTTCATAGTCAATCCTTCCTGTGTTTTATCGGCAAGATTCGGGATAAGTATTGTTTCCTGATCACTCTGTTAACGCCTTGTATGGCTTCAGGGCTGAGTCTATCGACTGGAATTATATGGATAGACATTTATCGTATTATCTCTTTTGCCGGTAACTCACATTTTCTTTACCGCTTGATATAGTAAGGTTCTTCAATCCGTTCTTTCCAAACTCTTTCTCATATTTTTCAGCAAATGGCTGTTCTTTCACCAAACACTCTTCATCAGACATCTTTTCTACTGTTGCTTCTCCGTATTTATTCTCCATATCACGTCTGGAGAGGTTAAAGATGAGTTTCTCCCAGAAGGTGTCATCATCATAATTTTGGATGTATTCGTTCACTTCTTCGTCTTCTTCAAGCCTTTCAGAAGGATAGTATCTTTTTTCTTTTTCATCATACGCTACATAATGTTCAGAACCAAAGTGTTTTGCAAAGGAAAATATATATTCTTCCATGACGGTAAATTCGTTGTCTTCCGATTCATCAGCAACTGCATCTATCATGCTGTTGGCCATATAGACCATCTTTAATAGGGTTTCATATTGTTTTTTCGTGAAATTGATTTTCATCTCTCGCTCCTTATTTTATGAACTCTTCCTGGGTTCCGGAACCACAAACTATTATACCTTGAATCCAGTATCACCACCCTGCCCCTGTCGGTTTCACATCTGATCAGTCTTCCTATGCCCTGCCTGAGTTTTATATATGTTTCGTATAGATATCTACTCCTGTATTCAACCGGCAACATCGTTATTTTTCTCGCACACTGGAGAGGACTGGATATATGCGGAAAGGGTATCCTGGTAATGATGACCTGGGTGAGCGTATCACCTTTATAATCCACACCGTACCAGAAGGTATCAACTCCGAAGAGGACACTTTCCTTTATGGCCCTGAATTCATCTGATATGTTCCCTGTCTGGTACCCATTTCTCTGAACCAGCAAAGGGTATCCTGCATCCATTATATCATCGGCAATCCTCGTCAGAACAGATTCCAGATCACTGTAGCTTGAGAAGAGCACGAGCGTTCTCCCATTGTTGCTCTTGATAAGCTCAAGGACCATCTCTGCCGTTCTTTCAATCCATATCCTTTTATTGTCGAAAGCGCCGCTTACTGCATCGGGAGGAATGATCATCTCCATGTTGTCCTTTGGAAAAAATGAAGGGATAGATGCAAAGTCCGGGTCTCTCTGGAGGTTAATATCTTCAGACTGGGCGCTAAAGACATCCAGTCCGGTGATCTTCTTAAATTCATCAAAGCTCTCTTTGTGACAGATGGTGGCAGAGGTAAAAACGATCGCATCTCTTCTTTGAAAGACATGCTGCCTTATAAGTTCAGCAACATCAACCGCCTGAGCATATAGTGACCAGTGCTTCATGTAGAACTGAAAGGCAATGACGCTGTTTTTAAGGTCCATGGCGCCAAGAAACAGCTTCATTGATTCAACGGCATCTTCCAGCATCTCTTTTGTGATCAGCAGGCGCTGAACGGTTTTGGGGTGGATACGCAGCGTGGTATATACTTCCTTACTTTCCAGAAATTCCAAGCCTTGAATGACCTCGTTCGTCAGCTTCCGCAATACCTCTACGTTGTTTGAGACGTTTCCATCCATGTAAGATTCGTGCTGGCATTTAAGCTCTGCGGTTTCTCCTGTTTCAACAAGGGGATGGATCATCTTGAGGAGAGAGAAGATATTTATTATTTCCCGATATGAGCCGGTGATTGCAAGTATGGTTTTCCTTACGGTGTTCTCGTACTCACCCGAGATATGCCTGATGTGCTTGTTCAGAACAGACTCTATGTAAGACAACATGTCGTTGATATCACGTGAGCTTACCTCAATGGCAAAGGATTCTCTTATGGCATGCTCGAAGTGGTTCGCCTCATCGATGATGAAATTTGTGAACAGTCCTGACAGTTGGGAATCTCTCTCTAAAAGGGCAAGTTTGAAATGGTTCGTGATGATAAGGCGTGATGACGCTGCCTCTGATGTGACGATCTGGGCGGGGCATCTTGTATGCCTCACATCACAGCCTATCTTTGAAGAGGTTTCTCTCTGCATCTGGCGAAAGCCGAAACCTTCTTCCAGGTAATATTTTACTTTGTCCCCCAGGGTATCCCCGTCCACTTCACGGAAATTGTAGACAAGGATAAGCATGTAGAGCCACGAAAGGAGTCCTTTACCACGTAAATCTTCATCATAAAGGTGCGCCAACTTCTCGGTGCAGATATAATTCGATTTTCCTTTCAGTAATGCCACAGGAATATCCTGATAGAGCATGTTTATGCCTTGTACAAGTTCAAGCTCTCCGAGAAAAACCTGGCGCTGGAGGTTTTTTGTGTAGGTTGAGATTGCAACCCTGAGATGAGGGTTGCGGTGCAGAAACTCCATCACCGGCAGGAGATATCCCAGGGTCTTCCCGGTTCCTGTGCCTGCTTCTATTGTCAAGATCGTGCCGGTATTCAAAGCCCTGGTAATACTTCTTGAATATTCTGCCTGTGACGGCCTGTATGCGAAACCCTTTACCGTTTTCCCAAGCTCTCTGTAAATATTCTCACAGTGATCTTCCGGTGTCTTTTTGAAAGGCTGCGATAAATCTTTACCGGAAGATGATGAAGCATATCTTTCTGACCGTTCCAGGAATGCTTCCCATTGATTGGTATCAGGACTGGAGCACGGGGTGATCAATTCCCCGAAATATTCGGTATAATGTGATGCGATATGACAGAATGCCTCGCCGAATAAGGTGTTGCTTTTTTTCAGAAAGAAACGGACGGCTGCTGCATGGGAATATTCTCTGTCATTGAGCTGAACCCTGCATATATGCTTTACAAGGTCAATGGACAGGCTAACCATCTCAGGAGCGGAGAAGCTTATCCTGTCCCGTTGTTTTTGGAACATATACTCCCATAGGCTTTTCGGTGTGTGTGATTCTCGATGAGGAAGGAAGAATTCTGATGCAAAGCTCAGATCAATAAAGCGGATATCGCCGGTAAGCTCCAGCAGGTCATCTATATTGTCATGATTGTTAAGATAAAAGATAAATTGCTGTCCTTTAAGAAATTCTCTGAGGCCTTCAATAACCTTATCTTTAGGCAGCGCTTTCTGGAGGACATCCTTTGTGATGCCGGAGTAATAGCGCTCTCTTTCAGAAGATTTTGTATAGCGTACATGGGAATTGAAGTCTTTTCCGGGGTTTTCTCTGTCTATGATTGATGCGGCAACGGAGTAGATACGGTTTCCATTGTCTTCCCACCTGCCGGAATAAGCATAGACAAAAGCAAGCGGACCTATGGGTTCACGAAAAGCGTTCAACATGGGTGTCAGTTATTTTACATCTAAAATTATTTTTTTTAACGCTGCTTTTTATTCTGTAATCTTATACAGTAATGTATCTTTTATCAATACCTCGTAGCCAGCTTCTCGTGCAGCCTGTCCCGGAACTTGACGTACCGGGGACTCATCAAAGAACTTTTCCTGCCACTGTCTTGCGCAACATAGCCGTCAGGAACCAACTCGCCGTTAAGGCAACGGAGAAGGTGATCAGGAATTTGAGAGCTGCCGGCAATGACTTCGTGAGCAGGTAGAATTGAATCCAAGTCACAAAGCCGTAGTGAAAGATATAGATGCCGTACGCGTTCTCTGTGAAGTTGTCCGCCAGAGGCCGGGCAGTTCGAAAGAAAGAACGGGCCATACCCAATGCGGCAAGGCCTGTAAAGGTGCAACAGAAAGAATAGACTGTCGCCAGGATGACATTTGCCACCCATACCGGTGTGTTCACAAAACATGCCCCACTCAATTCCAGCAGACCGTGTACCACATAGGTTAAACCTCCCAAGACAAGCCAAAGCGGCCACGGCCTCAGATTGTGACGTGACAATGAGAGCTCCAGGTTTGCACCTCCGAGCGCGACGCCCAGCAGGAACCAAGCGAAATATAATAAGAGTTTCCAGGTCTGAAAAACCAACGGTCCCGCCAACCGGGACCAGGCGGTGGGCAAAATGAACAGGCGCAGGGGAACGGTTGTCAGCAGGCTCACTGTAAGGAACATGACAACCAGACTCCGAGCCGATGCGGCAGACCAGGACAATTTCTTCATGAGATTCGGAATCAATTGATAGGCGACAGCGACAACACCACAGAAGGCAAGCAAAACCCAGATGAACCAGGCCGGCCCCCCTGACCAGTCGCCGGCGGTGAAGAAACGACGCAAAAAGCCACCCTGGTTGACTGCGTCACTTGAGAGCCAGGATGGGTAGTACGCCAGCGGACTGAGCAACGTAACAGCGATGACGAATGGGATTCCAAGGCGTTTTGTCCGGTCGGCCAAAAAGTGACCGACCCCCTTCCGCTCAATGGACGGTGCAACGAATAGGCCGGATACGAGGAACATGAGGGACATGAAGAACATATCATTCCATCCCACAAGCCAGTCGAGGGGCATCCAGCGGATCGTATCGACGACCGGTGCGGTGGATTTCATGTAATGCCCCGGGTCGTAATGACTGAAAGTGTTGTATGCCAGTGCAGCGTGATGTGCGACTACCAACACAATTACGCTGCTCCGCAAGTAGTCGATGGCAATATCACGCTTCAAATGGTTCCTCCAAGCTTGAAGAGGATATATAACATCCTATATTCCTCCCTTGCCTTTGTGATTCATCGTTCTTCCTCTTTGAGAAACAATTGATGGTATTCAGGCTCAGTCAGATATCTTTTCAGCATTTTACTTGTAATCTCAAATACCTCGGTTAAATCGTCATCGGTCATCCGTTTCAGAACTGTTTTCATCAACTGGTCATCCGAAAATTTCTGTAGGTACAGTTGCACTGTATTCTCATTGGATTGCCTGTCCAGACCATACCCCGAAAAACCGTCAAACGTTTCTACAAAACTATGGGAGTGCTTTGCCATAACGACACCCTATTTCCTATTTATTCTTTAATTTAATGAAATAAATTTTATTTTCACATTATTACCTCGTGTATCAAATGGTTTTTAACCGTTCATTTTCTTCACCATTTCCCGGCAATCGTCCACAAACCTGTCAAAATCAGAGCGGTTACACCATGCCGGTGTGCCGAACCGGAACGGGATATCCCCTGGATCCGGTTTGTTTGTTACGGGATCGCGGTTCGGGATACACCCATCGAAAAACGCCGCGGCATCAGGATCGGGCTCACGGGTAAGTCCCCTTCGTCCAAGCCCGCCGCAGCCAATGTGGTATCCGCACTCCTTGAACACAAGCGACTGGAATTTCTCGGAGAACTTCAAATTACGACGGTGTTCGGGTTTGGGAAAAGGATTGAACGCAATGATACCGGACTTCAGTTCAGGATCCCGGCATGGTTGAAGAATGGATTGTTCCCCAAAGGTGGCAATAAGCTTTTGGCGTGTATAGTCGGCCAGCGCCAGGATATAGTTCTGTATGCGCTCCCGACCGATACGGTCCCACATCGCACAGGACTCACCCAGGGCACGCCAGTCGGCAGACTCCGGAAATCCGTAAAAGCTCAAAGCCGCTCCAATGTTAAAATCGGCGGGACGGGATCCATCTGTGGGCGCATCGAGATCACCTGAGCGCACAAGATTGAAACGAGGGAGCGGAGTGGAATTAGATGGCAACAGCGCGTTGCGCACATAAAGAATGCCGGTTCCACCAGGCCCGCACTGCCACTTGTGGCCCGATATACCCCAAAAGTCGATGCCGATCTCATCGAGACGGGGATCAAACATGCCGCCATAATGCGCCCCATCTACGATGGTGATAACACCATTCTGCTGCGCCAGATGGGCCAGGCGACGGGCCGGAAGAGCTACACCGCTCGGTTGGGTCGGGCACGAAAAAAACATCGCTTTGGTCTTGCCACGCCTGATACAGCGCCTGGCTGAATTGACAATTTCCTCAGCTTCAGTGTCAGGCCGTAAGGGAACTCCAAACTGGCGGATAGTCACACCGAAACGACCGGCTACACGTCTAACTGTAGCAACGCAGTTCGGGTATTCCAACGTGGAACAAAGGATCTCATCCCCCCGCTGCCAGTCAATTCCGCTGAGGATCTGGCTTATCGCATCAGTCGTATTGCGGGCTATAGCAATCTCGTCAACACGCGCCCCATACCCTTTCGCGATTTTTGCCCTTGTGACCTCGGAAGGTTCGAGGTACACGGGGAATGGGTCCCTTGCAATCTGGTCCAGACCTTCCTTAAACTGCTTCATAACCGATATCGGCATCGAGCCTTTCTGGCTGGCAACAAGGTATTTGTGTTCATCGGAAATAGTAAACCTTTTGGCAAACTCGGCAAAAAAGGGCTCTTCACGGTCAAGTATGGTTCCCCCGCCCGGTCCCGATACGGATTCAGGCAACGTGATGTTGCCTTCCGCCCGGAGGTTCAGGTTGGGAACAGAAATAGCAAGGGTGCCTGCACCAAGCAATGTGAGAAAACCCCGTCTATTGATCAGTCGTCGCCAATAAACATCAGACATAAAACCCTCCTTTAAATTCACAGGTATAGAACGATTGATTCCTTCTATCTCCTTCATGCAATTTCCCTCGACCTTTGCCCAATCCATTTCTCTAATAGAACTACCTTCATCGTTTTATTTTACATAGACACCTCCTTCTGTGTCTATGAATTAATACAAAAGTGTTACCTATGTCCCCAGAATAATCTGTTACCTATGTCCCCGTTCGGTCACTCTTTCGCCCTACAAACCATTCTTTGGCAGTTCGACAGCGCCCCCCTTCATTTTTCCTTTGTCAGATCCTGTGCTGAAGAACATGCGGTATTAGGATTGTCCTTTAGCAATTTAACCAGAGTGGATATTTTTTCTTCTTTTTCTCGGGATCTTAATCGTAAGGCTTCAAGCCACTTGGCCTCTAATTGCTCTAATGCGATCCCAAATACCTCTTCCCAGGGACGAGGCTTATTTCTTGATAGTAGATTAAATTGTTTCATTTTCTCTATGCCATACGTGTTAATCAAGAACTCGCCAAAGGAACCGGCCTCCAAATAAGAAGCATGTTGTTTGGCTCGGTCCTTTACTTTAGGTACATTATTATCAATCTCCATACCCCAGTCGCTGTGGTTTGTGCCAATCTTCGATAAAGGAATATAGGAACCGGCCCGCGATAATGCAATGACCCAACAGTCGTTGTCAAAACCGCACATGGGAAAAGACAGCGGATTGCCAAAACGTATTTCTGATGCTTCACCCATCATATTGCGAATCAGTTTGTCAGGATTTGGAAATACTGCGCTCGTCAATTTGTGCGCCAAGTGATGAGGATATTCATCGCCACCGGAAACCCTGACAACCCGTACTCTTTGGCCATTTTCTTTCCTAAAGAAGAAGAAAGAGTAATTTGCCTTCGGGTCCGAGTTATCAAATTCAACAATGATTTTCCCGAACTGTTTGATTCGCGGCTCAGTTGCCCAAAACTGAAGAATTTTCGTGAGGGTTGAATCAACCTTGTTGACAAGTTTCTCGAACCTTTCTGAGGATATATTTCCTGTAATATCTCGAATTACCAGCCTTTCAGTTTCAAAAGTTGCACCTGCTGCTTGAATGCCTATGGACACAAGACAGAATACAATTCCTGTTACTAATAGTTTTTTTGCCATTATGGAGACTCCTTATTAAATTGTTAAAAATTTATTTATTCCATATCTAAAATTATTTTTTTACAATTTGAGCATTTATAACCATTTACGAATGATCGTGATAAAAATTTTATTTTACGATTACCAACAACTTCTCCTCCAAATGCCCATATGCCAAGAAATAGTTTTTTATTATCAGACATCCATTTTAAAGCATATCTATCTCCAAACAATTTTCCTTTTTCTATTTCACAACTACAAATTGGACATTTCATTTCTCATTTTCTCCTATAACACGCGGCTCAGTTAGAGCCGGATTTATGGGCAAGCTGTATCCGGTGGTTATCCGTACTATTGTGGTTGTGGATATGGTGAGAACTGGTCAGCCACAGCCCACCACTTGCCGTCCTCTTTCACAAATATGAACATGTCACGGCCACTCATCTCGATCATTTGCCCGCCAGCCTCGAAGGCCATATCGAAGTAGTATGTAACAACGGCTGAATCACCATAGACTTGGATCTTGGGGTCAATCTCCTCCCAACGATGAACCTTCGCCATTGATAGGAAACCAACCCATCCCGCAACACAGTCATCTCTGCCCTCGCGTCGATTTCTGTCCGTTGGCGTAATTGCTACCATGTCTTTATGGAAGAAGTTTTCGAGGTCTTTTCCATCACCTTTCGTCCATGCATCATTCAGCTTGCGCAACGTTTCCCATACCTCACGCTCTATACCTTGAAATAGTGATTCCATTTAATCCTTCTCCTTTCTTCTCATAACGTACTCTTCAGCGGCCGCGGCTTTTTGCGGTTCGCTGGAAGAGATTGTTAGCGGACACTTGCTTTGACCTATAAAGAAAATTCATTTCTTTACTTTCATACCAAATAGAAATCGTAAGACCTTAACCCGTTTTATCAGGAGATCATACATGGCAATAATCACAGTAAATGACAAGGCACCAAGCGTGATGTATTTCACCACGACGCTGGTTTCCCAATGGGCTAGATAAAAACCAATTGTGACGATTACTGTTTGATGGAGTATGTAAAACGGCAATACAGCTTCTCTGGCATATTTCAAGAGCCCATTATTGAAGTTGAGATATTTACTCCCAAAACCCAATATGGCCATAAGCCAAAACCATGAATTGAAGGAGCGGAAAAAAACCGGCACAGTATATTTGCCGAAATCTCCAAGCGGAGCTAAATCGATATGGAAAAAGAACATCAAACTAACGGTCACAAGCCCCAAAGCCAATGAAATGAATCTCAACTTTTCCAAAGCTTCTCTACATCTTGAATCAAATGCTATGAGGAAGCCTGACACAAAAACAACGAGGTACGAAAGAAGGCTCCATCCCCCGAAAGCCCTGAACCCCACACCTTTTGGTTGCAGGTTGACCAGCCATTCCATCAAGAAGAGGGGAATGCCAAAAAGAAAGAGAGCTCCGTTCTTCGCGAAAAACGCGGCTGCCCCTGAAATGAGTTCTTGAATCCTTGCTCTTTTAAGAAAGATAAAGAGTGGCAAAGTCAGCAAAGTGAAAACAAAAAGGATTTCCAGATACCACAGATGAAGGCCCATCCAGGCAAAATTTCCCCCAAAGGCGTAGAATCCTTCAAAATAGTGGGGATAGAATTGAATAAATGTGCCATCAAATTGACCGTGACTGGAACGTTCAATCCAGACTTGTACCGGAATGAGCAAGACGAAGGTACCAAATATGAAAGGAATGACAAGTCGCTGCAATCTGTTAGCAATATAACCTCCGGATTTCCGGGAATTCAGCGAGTAGTAGGAGCTTATACCTGAAAGCATAAAGAATAGAGGCATGATCCATTGGACCACAATCGAAACAAAAAGGGACATGCCGTCACTTAATTGGTTGTTCTTTACATGCCAATCTTCATGATTGAAGAACCTGGCACAATGAAAGAAAAATATACAGAGCATCGCCAGCACAGTGAGCCAATCATCATCATCGCGTCTTGCCTGTTCGCCGAGTTCTAATGAGTGTGATCTTTCCATAAGTTTTCCTTCACATGTCAATCTTTTCTCCTGGGATTACAGAACTCTTCCACGCTTCACACAAAAAGACGCTACCCTTTGCTCGCCGTACGAGCACTTATGATTCGAATCGTTTCTCCTTCATCGGTGTGGGCTACCACAAAAAGTCGTCCTTTTTCTGAAACACCGAAGGTGATAAATCGATCCTCTGTGGTTGAATGATCCGGATCAGCACCCGTTGCAGCCATCGGGTTACTCAGGACTATTGAGGCCTTTTCAAAAGAAACTTTGTGCTTTCTAAGATTCGACTTCGCCTTTCTTGGGTCCCACTCAATTTTCATGTTTTCAATTATATCATGCTCTTATTTTGCTGCATAGAGTTTTATGATCATTTTTGGCCCGCCAAGACTTGCCCCGTGTAACGAATTACCCTGAGGCAAGCCTTTTGTGTGTCAAGCCGATGGGCAATGCATTTGATTTGCTATTTCACCGGGGCGGGCGGCAAAAAGGTATTTTCCTGAAACTGACCGGGCCTGATACAGGCATTAAAAAACTTGACAGATTTACAATATTCTTTACAATAAAGAACGGTATCGAGTAGATTTACAAGACAGTACATCGTACATAGTACATCGAGAAAGGCTCTTAACGAAGTACGAACGACGAAGTACGAACCACTGAATTAAAAAGAGGGGGAGAAAGATGGCAACAAAGAAAACGGTTGAAAGTCTGGAATTTTTATACTTGCCTCTGGAAAGTATTATAGTGGAAGAA
>JAPLKA010000026.1 GCA_026388315.1 Pseudomonadota bacterium
CACCATTGACAACGGCAAGGAACTCTTTGGCGATCAAACGATTCTAAGCAACGGAACCAGAGCGGCAAATGGTTTTCAGGCCCTCTCTGAGCTTGATGCCAATGCCGACGGCAAAATAGATGCTAACGATGCCGCATTCTCAAGCCTCAAGGTCTGGCAGGACCTCGACGGCGATGGCTATTCCGCCTCCGATGAACTCTTTACCCTCCAGGAAGAGGGCATTCAATCCATCAACACCGGCTATACTACATCCACCCTTGTTGATGCCAACGGCAATGAACATAAGCAGGCAGGGAGTTTCACCAAATCAGACGGCACCACCGCTACAGCTACCGATGTATGGTTCAAGGCGGATAAGATGTATACCATTGCCAACGAATGGCTTGACATCCCTGATGACATAGCAGCCCTTCCTGACCTTCAGGGGTATGGCAATGTCTATGACCTACATCAGGCAATGGTAAGAGACTCATCAGGCGCTCTTAAATCCCTTGTGGAACAGTTTGCCGCAGAAACCGATGCGGATGTCAGGCACGCGCTTATTACTCAGATTATCTTCAAATGGGCAGGGGTGGAGAATGTTGATCCAACAAGCAGAGGACCCAATATCGATGCCAGAAAACTTACCGTTCCGGAGAAACTCTTCGGTAACCAGTTTGTGGGTACCACAGGCACAAACCCCAACAGCATTGCAGGGCCCATTTTATACAGACAATCGCAAAAAATATATGTAACTGTCTGAACATTGGAATGATGAATGACAGAAAAGGAGTGTTAATTCAATGAAAAATATAACAAAAAATACAAAAAGTAAGATAACGATAATCATATTTTTGTTTGCTATCATATTTTTAGTGGCGTTTTATGGCTATTCTGCAGACAATAGTCCGCAGAAACAAAAACAGACCACGATAAGCACTCAGCCCGAAAAGGTTACTACACCGGGGGAGTTCAAGGTAAAAGCTACCTATAAGCTTACCCATAAGAATTATCTTGTCACTCTGAAAGAATATGGTCGTTACAATCCTGAATTGGGATTTGGATTTTTTAGTGTAAAGATTGAATGGTTGACAAGTAGAGAATTGCTTTATTATGAATTTGGATCATCCATGCATCCTTACGGAAAGAAGCCCATGGCAGTTTTTGAACAGAAGGATGGATCGCCTTTATTGTTTATTGATATGTTTCTGGATGACGACAGAAATCCAGACATGCTTAAAATATATGATCTTGATAATCCATACAACCACATATCTCTGAGATTAGGTTCCGGCGGTATAGAATACCTGAATGACATTGTGGGTGATTTTGATAATGATGGCTATATCGAGGTATTAACCAGAGAGCTTAAAGTAGCCGGAACCGGTGAAGATATGGGTCGTGGTGCAGAGGTAGGGGTATTCTCCGTTTACCGTTATATGCCGGGTGGCGGAACAGGAGGTCAGTATTATCCGTCCCCGTTTCCCTACTTCAAAAGGGTCAAAGGACAAGCGTTTGAACGGTTTTTTCTCAAGCAGGCAAAAAATATATACAAATGGATAGAGCATGATTTCAAGAAAAAGGAATATGAGTTGATAGAAATGCTTCAATTTAACTGGCTGGCAACGATTGAGAGCACACAGAACCCCAAACTAATAAAAGAAGCGCTTTCCCGGTTCAAGTCGATGCCGTATCCGGACAAAAAAAGGAAAGATGAGATGATATTGTTATTAATAAAGGATGGTTACCCTATGCTCAGTGAAAACGTGCCCAAAGTGCGTTAAAACTATAAATAAAATCAAAAGGAGGGTTTTATGTTGCTTACATCATCACAGCAACAGGTACTCAATACTATTATACAGGTCGGTACACAACGGGGACTGACTACAGAACAGATAATAAGGGTCGCGTCAGTAGCCGAACTGGAATCTACCCTGAGACCGGATTGTCCAGACAATCGGTGGGGAGCAGGCGGGCTTTTCCAGTATAAAGATGAGACATGGAACGGGAGTCGTTTTCAGGGTAGTAAATTCAATGCGCAAGACGCCACAAACGCTTTTATTACCGATATGCTCAAATATGAAAAGGAGTATAATTTAAGTTCTAATGACGTAGAACAGAGAATAGCAAGAATGGAGAAAAAAGGTATTGAGGGCACTTTAGAAAACTATATTTGTTACAGACATAACAGGGACTTGGGCGAGACAGAAAAAATGGCTGATAAATTGGCATTTGACCCAGAGGGGCGTTTTAACGAAATAGGCACCTACATCGAACCCAATTATGTTCCTGGCCCTAATAATCCATCAAATCACTATGGTCTTTTGCCATCAAATGATCTTTCCGGTCTCCCTGATATGATGAACACCTGCAGAAACCTCTTCAACACCGCCACTGTCACCCCCTCTCCCATCATCCTTGACCTTGATGGTGATGGGGTAGAAACTACCAACTTCAAAGATGGAGCCTATTTTGACCATGACGGCA
>JAPLKA010000027.1 GCA_026388315.1 Pseudomonadota bacterium
AAGTGGTGCTTTGGAGCTAAAACCATTGGCTGGTTTCACTGGTGTTGGGACTTCGTCTGGACCAGTCGCGGGAGAGATTGATTTTGCGGAAAATGATTGGATTCAAATTAATTAGTATCGTTCATAAGTTGTGGCATCATGATATCTCAACCGATTCTATATGAATGTTGAAGTAGTCTTTTATCCCAAGTTTGTTTTTCCAGTATTGCTCCCATTTCTCTCTGGAGTATTGCCTGATCATGATCATTTTAGAGATGTTTGTCGCTCCCTTATCAGACCAACCCCAGGCTATTTTCTTTAGACGGCGTCCTAATTCTCTAAAGAGACGTTCCAAAAGGGATGTTGTCTTTGGAGCAATCACCCCTGTTTTCAGCCAGAGTTCAATATTGGTAAAAATACGGTCTGACAGTTTCTCAAGGTAAGATGCCCCGTGCCGATACCCCTTATTGTAAAATGTCTGTACCAGTTCCTTGATCTCTGCCTTGCTTTTTTCATAGCTGGTTTTTACCTGTTCCTTGTCTTCTTCTTTCAGGATCTCAAAATCACCCTCAGGTAGCTCTATACCTATCAACTGTTTGATTTTATCTGTTTCCGGTTGACTCTCTTTCTTCTTTATTCCATCTTCCCAGAGGGCATGATACAGTCCTCTGGGACCATGCCATGTGCACCGTTGGGATTCAGCAATATTTGCTAAAAAGTCATCAAGTCCAGGCTCCCCATCATAGACAAAGGGTATATTGTATTGCTCCTTCTCTTTTATACGTTCTTTTATGGTTTGCTCTACTTCAGTCCATGGGGTATTGGTAAAGCAGCCAAGTGGTTCAAGCCTTCCTGATGTGGTAATACCGATGACAACTCTTAATTCTCCCTTACGACCTTTGTATTGTTTAACCCCTGTACCATCAGCCATAAAGGCAGAGAGACCTTCTACGGAAACAGGCTCTTGAAGGAGGGTATCAATATCACTGCCAACAACGATATTATGAATACCTCCCAGGGAGATATCGATTGACCGTCCATCAATGAGTCTTCTATAGTTTGTATCAATGACCGATTCAACAACCTCATGCTCAAAGTTTACTTCTCTTCTCGCATATCGGCCTATCTTGAGTGCACTTAAGAGAGGAGAATACCGGCCTTCACATTTTACACATTCAGCTACCCGTATAGGTATCTTTACTTCACCGAATACAGTGGAGAACTGTCGGGGTTCCATACGATAACCCCGTTTCCGTATTTTTCTGCCTCTGCAAAAGTGTTCTTCCGGATCACCCTTTCGTATATGTCTTCCAAGACCCCCACGATACTTACTTGGATAAATCTTTGTTTGACTTAATCGCTCAGAAATAAGATCATCGCAGGTCTCAAGGATCTTCCTGAGTATAGTAAGCATTAAAGGGTTTCTGATCTCTTTCAACTGATAAACAATTTCATTCAAATTAACTTTCCCTATTGCAAGATCGAAGTCCAATGTTATAATAACCTTACCTTTCATCACGGCCTCTTCATTTAGATTATTTTTGGCTAACTTAATCTAAATATATAGAAGGGGTCGTGATTTAATCAAATGCTAAATGCCACAACTTATGAACGTTGCCAATAAATTATCGTTGCTTAGAAATATCTTCTTTGTTTTGTATTTTTCTGTATTGACCCAAACAAACCAGTAGTATTTCTCTGTATTATTATAAATCTTTCGGTCAGCACGGGCTATTAAAGCATACTTTGAATCTTGTTTTAGCATTATAGCAAACTTACCATCTGCGTCGGTTTTGACTTTTGCTATACCTTCAGGGATATTATCAAACAAAAAATCTCCACGATAGTAATAAGCATATTTTTCAAGTGCGTTGGAATATTCAGTCCATCTTTTACTCGACGCAGCTTTCGCTTTAGGATGCTGTTTAATGGCACTTTCGCATTCCTCTAATGAATGTCCTTCCAAACACTTTTTTTGTATAGCTCTTTGAACGCTCCAAGCGGCGTCAAGATTTTTTTTACAATTTTCGTATTCGCTTTTGATTTTTGGTAACTCTTCTTTTGCAGTAGCCTTCTTTTTTTCAACGAACTCTAAAATCTCTTTTTCGGGAATAGCTCTGACTTCAACCAGGCCGAGGCGCACGTTCTGCCTACCCTTCGTTACTATAAATGCCTCGCCTTCGAGTTGACATTCTCTGGTGCAACCGTTGATAAA
>JAPLKA010000028.1 GCA_026388315.1 Pseudomonadota bacterium
AAAACCTCCAGCGGGAAGACCTGAATCCTATTGATCAGGCAAAGGGGATATTGGCGTATATCCAAGCAAAACTTCCCGATAAAAATTATGATGTGGATGGGGTGATGAGCGAGTTAGTGACCTATAACCGGAGGCGTGAAGATGCTCCTGAAGCATTTGCGTCCACTGTGGACACAAATATGGAAATCTCCGGAAAGGCTTACACTTCCTTGTTCCGCACGTTATCGCTTTTAAAAAATCCTCCTGAGATTCAAGCTGAAATCCGGGCAGGAAACCTCCCTGTTTCACAGGGGTACCTCTTCGCTGCGAACCTCGAATGTCCCGACCGCATGCAGATATTTACCGACATTTTGAAAACGCCTGTAACCAATGCCACCCTGAATAATCTGCTCACAGCATACAAAAAGATCAAACCAGTCCCAGGTGTTACAAAACCCCTACCCATGACAAAGCAGGTTGCCAGCTTACGATCCATAGAGTCAAACATTGAGATGGGCATCGCAACATACACAAGGCCTGACCTTGAGACGCTTCTTGATGAGCTGCGGGTTTTCTGTGCTTTAGTGGAACTGCGAATACCGATTGCGCCAATGCCTGCCCCGGGCAAGAAAAAGCCCCCTCAGGTGTGAAAAAGGCAGTGAATAGTGAATAGTAGATAATGAATAGTTAAAAAGGCAGAAAATATGAAATGTTGTGAATGGTGAATGGTTTTTTGACTAATGACTATTCACTGCAGTTAAGATACGAGATACGGATTTTAAAATATGGCAAAGGATATAGATTCACAACTAAAATCCATTCAATAGGGAGAGTAGGTTTAAAATAAAGGTAAGGAGGACAATTGTGAAATATGCACTGAAATTTGTAATGCTTATTTCTATTTTTGCATTAATGACAGGGCGTGCTGCAGCAGGAGCATCAGAAGGTGACGATGCTTATCGTGCAGGCAATTACGAGAAAGCCATCAAAGAGTACAAGTCATGCGTCAGCGGTGAGGGTGATACAGGAAAGTTATCCTGTTGGTGTTCGTTTATGCTCGGCAAGGTATTATTAGACAAAAAACAATATTCAGAGGCTATCACGCATCTAAAAAGAGCCGTAGATATAGCACCCAAGGCAAAGTGCATTTCTTATGGATGGACGCCGGCATGGTACTTTTGGCTGGGTAAGGCATATTATGAAACCCGGCAATTTAAAGATGCGATTGTTGCTTTTGAAAAAGCAGCTACGCTCTCAGCAGATAAGTTGGAGCAACAGATACCAAGTCTTCCGAATGTTTCACCTGAAGTTAGAAAGTATGTTTTATCCATGGTGCCCCGCAAAAGCAGTTGTTATTTCTGGCTTGGCAGTACTTATTATCGAAATGCTCAATATCAAGAGTCAGTAAATGCACTTAAGCAAGCTATTGATTTAGATCCTACAGCAATAAATTTCTATATAGATCTTGCCAGTTCTTATAGAGAATTAAAACAGTATGATAATGCCATGGCTGCAGTGAAAAGATCGATAGAAATCAAACCCAGTGACTATGCTTATGGAATATTAGCCACAATATATACAGCCCAAAAACAATACGACGAAGCAATTGGTGCTTACAAAAAATCTATAGAGATTAATCCCAAAAACGCTGATCAATATATCCGGCTGGCTCAAATTTATGATGATAAAGAAAACTATAGTGAAGCCGTAAGCACCTACAATAAGGCGTTAGAAATAGCCCCCAATAATCCTGTTAATCCTGTTTTGCATTTTAATCTTGCAACCGCTTACTGGGCAATGGGCAGATACGATGAAGTTATTTCTATTACTGATCGGGGGCTTAAAGTATGGACTTCCACCGGGACGGGGTTGGAGCAGGCAATTTCCATTGAAAATGGCTACCCTGTGGTAAAGACGATTTTTAAGGACGCCAGGGCACAGGTTTTTGAATATGGCCCCGCAAAGAAAGCTGACATACAGTTTGGAGATAAAATAATCAAGATAGATGGGCAATCAACAAAAGGCGAGGATATAGCAAAAATCATTCAAAGGATGTTTGGTCATGCAGGAAGACAGGTTACGCTAACAATTGAAAGAAATGGTTTTAAAGAACCACTTACAAAAGTTATCACCCAAGAAACATATATATTAAAAGGCGGTGCCTCATTTCTTGCATTAAGAAGCCTTGCCTACAGAGAAAAAGGCAATCTTGAATATGCCTTTAAAGATGCCGAAAAGGCATATTCCCTTGATCCGAATGACAGGTGGGCAAAGAGCGCTATGAGTATCGCGTATATTGATAAAGGTCAATATAACG
>JAPLKA010000029.1 GCA_026388315.1 Pseudomonadota bacterium
AGCCGGAGAGAATGCCTGTTACCTGCTCCTGGCATTTATCTCACTGAAGATGGAGATGAACTGGAGAACAACGAAAATAGGGAAGGTACGTCCTAATTTGCCCCTCTATAAAAAATTTACACAATTATGTTGACAGTACCACCTTTTGTGTGCAACATTAACCCAATGTCTTTTACGAAGGCGAAGGGATCGCTTCTGAAAGAAGCCGGTTGCAACGATATTCGTTTTGGAATTGAAAGTGGAAGCGAACGGATAAAGAAGGATATTATGAAGCGGGTGGTTTCGAATGAGAGCGTAAGAAAAGCATTCGAGGTAACTACGTCGCTAGGGCTAATGTCCAGCTCCTTCAACATGATCGGTCTTCCCACGGAAACCAAGGAAGAAGTGTTTGAAACGTTGCAGTTGAATGCCCGCCTGCTCCCTGACACGATAAAGCTGATGACATTCTATCCATTCAAGAACACACCACTTTATGATCTTTGTAAAAAACTCGATCTTATTGATTATAAGAGAAAAAAGGAGCTTGATGACTACGATACTTTCACTTGCCTGAAGTTTTCCCCGGAACACCAGCTCTTCCTTGAAAAAGTCCAGTCGGCGTTTGGCTGGTATATCAATATATTTCTTGATAATGAGGCCTCGACCCGATACCGGAACCTGGTCTTGGAGCTTGAAGCAATGGGTCGGGAAGCTTGGCATAGGTTTGATTTTGATTCCACTGATAAAGTGGTATCAGGAGAGTTCAGGGACAAAGGAATAACGCATTATGCAAGGTTTGCCAATAGAAGCCTGGTAGCAAGATATCCAAGCAGGCATTTTGAACAAGAATAAGTGAATACGAAGATAAATTTGGGAAGTATGCAAGGCGTCGACGTTATTTGTCCTGTTTGTAGCGAACGAGTTGAAAGTGCTCCTATTTTCTGTAAATCGGGAATGCCTTGCTACGTTCTGGAGAGACATTACACCCGTGAATCTGCGCTAGCGGCAAGAACCGGTAATGTGGACTTCCGTTTCTGTGGGAACTGCGGATTTGTTTTCAATGCAGCATTCAGCCCTGCCTTGATGGACTATGTGGTTGATTATGAAAGCTCCCGTACGCATTCTCCATATTTTGAGCACTATCTTGAAAAAGTGTGTAAAGAACTAAGCAATGTATGTTCTGTGGCAGGTAAAACAGTGGCAGAGATTGGATGTGGAGATGGCCATTTCCTTATGAAGTTGAGAGAGTTGGTAGAGTTTGAAGGCTGGGGGTTTGAGCCCAGCTTAAATAGGGTCAACAACAAGCCGGCTTATAAGGATTTGACATTCGTTGCAGATTACTACGACTGGAACATTTTGGGGAAGAAACCGGACCTCATAATACTGCGACATATCCTGGAGCATCAAAGTCACATGCACGATTTTCTTAATGGTATTCTGGGAGGCGTTAAAAACGCACCACATCAGATTTACATCGAGATTCCTGCTTGGGAGTGGATCGTGGCTCATGATCAGGTATATGCTTTCTCCTACGAACATTGCAGTTATTATACGAAGAACTCGCTGCAACGAATCATGACTGAGTATGGATACACCCCCAGAAAGATAGCCTTTTCTTTCAAAGATGAGTATATTCAATATTTTGGTGGAAAAGATACCCAAGTCGTGGATAACAACCGCTGTTTGGATCAAGATGCCATGATCTCAGTAACACGGGCCTTTATAGAAAGAATTCCCATAATTTTAGCGCGGCTGCAGACTTTATTTGCTAATGCCTCCGACACGGTGTTGTGGGGTGCTGCGGGGAAAGGGACAACGTTGTTGAATATTCTGGATATAGACTACGGTAGTGTAAACTCTCTTGTGTAAATTCATAAGGAGTGACAAAAAGGATGTACCTCCTATAAAATAGGTGATGACGAATCACAAATCTATTTTAGGAAGGAGGAACATCCAATGGAACTAAAAGTGAGTGTATCAGAGG
>JAPLKA010000030.1 GCA_026388315.1 Pseudomonadota bacterium
TCATACGGGTGACGGGACAAAGAATATATTGTCGGATTGGAAAGAATGCAAAATCCTGAACCCCATGGCCGAAGACAACAATGCATATATGAAGGTGATCGAACAATACATCAAAGAGGTGGACCATGTCGATATTGTAGGAGTATGCGCCGGGTTCGACTCTTATGTTAAGGATATCGGACGAAAGCTGGAAACATTTGATTTTTATCAGATGGGCTTTTTAATGAAAATCCTGTCGAAAAGAATGGGACACAACAGACGTTTTGCAGTTTTAGAGGGTGGATATTATTTACCGGATCTGGGAAGAAATGCCCTGGCTTTCTGTAATGGGTTTGAATAAAAATGCAAATAAAATTAGAATTTATCAGTAAAGATGTTCAAAAATCGGCTTACAACTGGGTCAATATTAGTTTTAACGGAGATCTTGTCGGAAAATCACGCTGCAAGATCCTTTACGAAAAAATAACGATCTTTTCAATAAATATTTACCCTGAATTTGAGGAAAAAGGATTTGGGAAAGAATTCATCGATATCCTGAAAGAGATGTTTGATGCCATTATTGCCGATAGGGTCAGGTACACTGCAATTGGTTTCTGGGAGAAAATGGGGTTTTCACGACAGGGAGAGGATAACTACAGCTGGCATAAATGACCAGGAACCTGATGGTTCTTCTGCACATGCGTTCTCCTTTGTTTTATATGGTAATCGATATTTTCCCTTCGACAAGAGACTATTTAGTTGTAGGTGTGTGCAAACCTCGCCAATGTGCCAATATTTATGAAAATTTTTGTTTATTATGGGTTGAAAGGTGTAGATTTTTGATCGTGATTTTTTCAGTAGGAGATGGTAATGAAGAAAAACAATAATAATTTTCTTGACATATATTGAGCATGATATCAGAATAGGATAAAAGAGTTATACAAAATGGGGGACCAAATGAAAAGAGAGTGTTACGTAACCACTTTATTACTGATTTTTGCTTTTCCTATTATATTTCTGACAGGATGTGCCACAATCCAAAAGGCAGATATCCAGCCGGTTCCAGCAGAAAAACCTCAAGTAAGCAAAACTATCGCCGCTGAGCAACCCGGCAAAAGGCACCTCAAGAAAAAAGTGGCAATAGCACGGTTCTCAAATGAGACTGTTTACGGGCAAGGATTCTGGGTAGACGAAAACAAAGACCGCATAGGAAAGCAGGCTTCAGATATTCTGTCCACGAAACTTGCCGCAACAGATAGATTTATATTATTGGAACGTACTGATATTGACAAGATATATAAAGAGATGAATCTGGGAAGTCTGTCAAAACTCAATATCTCGGCAGATTACTTGATAATCGGTTCTGTTTCAGAATTTGGCAGAAAGACCGTCAGCGATGTAGGGGTCTTCAGTCGTGTGAAGAAACAGGAAGCACGTGCAAAGGTAAATATACGCCTTGTTGAGGTAAAGACAGGGCAGATCATCTATTCTGAAGAAGGTGAAGGTGAGGCTTTCTCCGAAGCTGGAACGGTAATGGGGGTTGGTGACCGAGCAGGATATGATTCGACGCTCAACGATAAGGCTATCGGAGCCGCCATTTCAAAACTCGTAAGCAACGTAATTGAGAACTTGCTCCATAATCCATGGAGATCATATATCCTTGCGTACGAAAATAACAGTTACATTATTGCAGGTGGTAAATCACAGGGTATAAACATTAATGATACATTTGGGGTTTACAAAAGGGGCAAGGCAATTCGTAACCCACAAACCGGTATGATGGTTGAGCTTCCGGCCCAGTTAATAGGAAAAATAAGGGTTGCTTCATTAACGGGAAGTGATCCGAATAATGAAATCAGCATCTGCAATGTTGATGTAGGCAGCATACCAAAAACAGATTTTGAAGAATATTATATTCAAGAACTGTGAACCAAGAGGGGGAGATATAATGAAAAAGTTCTATTTATTTATTTTTTGTGTAATGCTTTTGTTTTCATGTGGATACCAAACAGGAGTAATTCAAAAAGCAGAGAAAGGATACATTCAGTTTTCGGGCAGTTGGGAATCGGATGAGGTAGCAGTCAAAATCGATGACAGAGAACCTTTTAAACCAAAACCTTCCGATACGAATACCCTGTTTGAAATAACACCTGGTAAACATTTAATAAAAGTTTTGAGGAATGACAAAATTGTTGTTGACCGTGTGATTTTTTTAGAAAGTCAGGCAACGTTTGAGGTTAAAATACCATGAAAAAATACGTTCTACTAATTCTGATATCAATATTGTTGGTTGGATGTGTGACAACCCAGAATAGACCCGAATATGCATGGGGAGACTATTCGTCTTCGCTTTATGGCTCAAAAAAAACACCCACCGATGAAAGCCTGAAGAATCATAAAGAACTTCTCCTTTCTATTATGGAAGAATCGAAAACTAAGAACTATAGAGTTCCACCTGGAGTTTTTTGTGAATACGGCTATATCCTCCTAAAAGAAGGAAAGAAGGAAGAGGCCTTTACTTATTTTGATTTGGAAGAGCAAACCTATCCAGAGTCCAGAGTGTTTATTCAAAACCTCAAAACATATGCGTCAAAATCTTCAAAAAAAGATGATACTCCGAAAAAAGACAATAATGGAGGTAGTGATAGCCAAGACAGTAAAGATAAGGCTGCAAACACAGATAGCAAATAAGAGGGGGGTATATGAAAAAAACAGCAGGATATATTGCAATATTTGTTGTACTGGTGATACTGATAGGCGCTTGTGTTCCAGTTATAACAAAGGTTGCCAAAAAGGATGCTTTTCCTGAGATGTATAACGAACGTCCTCTCTCAATTTTAGTTCTGCCTCCTATAAATGTGACAACAGCCGCCGATGCTAAAGAATTCTACCTCACAACGGTTGCAGAACCCATGTCATATGCAGGTTATTATGTTTTTCCTATAGAGGTAACCAATGACATCTTAAAATCGGTTGGCTTGCATGACACTGAAATAGTAGGTGAAGAACACCTTCAGAAATTTAAAGAGTTCTTCGGGGCTGATGCGGTTTTGTTCGTTAAAATTGTAAAGTGGGATACAAACTATTCTATTTTAGCCGGAAATGTGACTGTTGGAATAGAGTGTACACTCAAGTCAACCACAACAAATAATGACTTGTGGCAATACAAAGGCACGGTTGTAATAAATACAACCGCTCAGTCAAGCGGAGGACACCCTCTTGTTGGTTTAATTGTTCAAATTATAGCAACTGCCATAACAACAGCTTCGACCGATTATGTCCCTATTGCCCGGAGAGTAAATTATATGGTTATCGGGAGTATGCCTTATGGTAAATATCATCCCAGTTTCGACACAGACAGGGAGGTGGAAATAATTCAAGGAGATATGCGTGGTTTCAAGTAGACAGATCAGATAATAATGATTCGCGTGCATGTGTCGTTACAGCGTTAGCTGATTTTATAAGTTATACTCCATTTCATGTGGTAACAGTTTCATTCTGCAGTATGCCCCAATGCTTGACTTGTAGGTGATATACGTACCACCGTGATGCTATTTGTTAATAAAAATTGACCTTCCCTTTCTACTCATTTATCTCATCCCTGCTCATTTATCTTATGTTTCAAAACAATACCCAACTTAAAAAGCAGTACCTTCCTCCCTTTAATCTCCATCCTTGCACCTGTCTTAGGATTTCTCCCTTTCCTGGCACGTTTCTGTTTCACCCTGAACTTACCCAAACCAGAGATCATAACATCTTCATCCTTTGCCAATGTTTCTTTTACAATCTCAAAGAATTTATCTACTATATCATGGCATTGCGGTTTCGTAAGATCCAGTTTCTCATATACCTGTTCAACAATATCCATCTTCGCTATAGCTTTTTTCATTAATTCCTCTCTATATCTTTTTAACCATATCAAAACCCCTACTTCAATGATTAATACTGAATATTATTCATTATTTCAATGAGGTAGCCTTGCCATTGTTCCCAAATTGTCTATGGATGAATCTTTTTCTATGTTTCAGAATGGAATTCATTTTATGGTATATATATTCAAAATCATGTACAGGTCAGAACAGAATAAGAAATCCGGTAAGGTTATGCCAACAGCTATAAAAGCATTATCTGCTATCATTGTTTTCGGTATACCTTTAGTACCTGGAGTTATTGTAATAGCCGGTTATGGAGCATACAAGGCTTACAAGAAGATAAAACATCAGCACCCTAAGCGTGAGCTATGTGTATAAAAATCTATATTCGTTCACCCAAGCTTCACAGGAGAACAGAGAGATGAAAAAGGACACCAGCAAAACTAATTCTCTCTCATGGCTCAAGCATGGAACAAGGCTTCAGGAAAATGGAGATATGGAAGGGGCGATTGAAGCATATACAAAGGCGGTATGGCATGACCCTGATCTTGCAGACCTCTATGTCATAAGAGGATATGCTTACGCAAAAACAGGCCGATTAAGACAGGCCATGGGAGATGTGAACAAGGCTATCGAACTGAACCCTGAAATGTATGAACCGTATTTTCTCCGTAGCGTTCTCTATTCAGAAAAAAAGAAATACAAAGAAGCCATTGAAGACCTTACTACATCCCTGAAGCTTGACCCGAAACGTGCGGAGGTCTATTGTATAAGGGCATCGATATATGAACTGAAAGGGGAAAAAGTGCTTGCCTCGCTGGATTATCAGATGGCTGCCTTGCTGGGGGATAAAAAGACGCAGGAGTTTCTGAGAAGTCAGGGGATTGGGTGGCCGCTCGGTGGATCTGAGAGCGGTTCTGCGAGCAAGAACTGAACATAGATGTTTTTAGCGTAAACATAGGGATAATTAAGAAGGGGGCCACGATATCATTACAGATACCGTGGCGAACTGGGTGGCATTTCTTCTTGGGGGGGGAATTGCCGGTACCAGTCTGATGTAGTATATCATAATTGATGGAATGAAGTAATGGGCAAGAGATAAAGTTGTTATTATAACTGACAGGAATGCGAGCTATACAAAGTTTCATTGGTAATAGTGATCCCTCCCCTGCTTAATCTTTACGTATGTAAGTTGCCCCACATAAAGACCAATGTGAAACCGATAAATCCATAGTTTATATGTTTCACATGGATATACGTTGACACAGCTACATATCTGCTATAGTATTCTCAATATTCTTAATATCTTGATGCGTCCCGCCAATACTTATCACCAAATGGAGGTCAGTTTGAAAGATCCATCCAGTACACATCCGGAACTGATCAAAGAAATTTCCGCCTTAAAACAGAGAATCAAAGAACTGGAAGCAACTACAATATCCGAAGATGAAGCCCTCGATATCATCAACGCCGTACATGAGCCTTTGATCAATCTGGATCAAGATTTAAGGGTAGTCAAAGCCAGCCGTTCCTTCTATGAATTCTTTAAGGTAAAACCCGAAGATACTGTGGGACAGCTCATTTATGACCTGGGCAATAAACAGTGGGATATCCCCAAACTGCGGGAATTGCTGGAAACCATCCTTCCCCAAAAGGCAACCCTTGACAACTATGAGGTTGAACACGATTTTGCTACCATAGGCAAGCGCATAATGCTTTTGAATGCCCGGCAAATTCAAAGAGTGTCGGGAAAGGAGCGGATCATCCTCCTGGCCATCAAAGACATCACGGAGCGAAAAGAACTGGAACAACAGCTCCACCTGGCCATCGAGGACATCACCGAACTAAAAAAACTGGAACAACAACTACATACCATGTCTCTCACAGATGAACTCACAGGCTTATATAACAGAAGGGGGTTCTCCACCCTTGCCCAGCAACAGTTGAAAATAACTGACAGGACAAAGAAAGACATGCTCCTCTTCTTTGCTGATCTGGATAAGATGAAACATATTAATGACACGTTGGGTCATCAGGAAGGAGATAAGGCGCTTGTCGAAATTGCAACCATCCTCAAAGAGGTATTCAGGGAATCAGATATTATCGGACGTATCGGAGGAGATGAGCTTGCCGTCCTTGCAATAGATACCACCGATGAAACCAGAGAAGTCCTCACGAATCGTCTGCATAATTACCTTGATGATTACAACAGGCCCGAAGGAAGAAACTACACGCTCTCCCTTAGCATAGGCATAGCGCACTATGATCCTGAAAAACCCTCAACTCTCGACGAACTCATGACTAAGGCAGATAGACTGATGTATGAGGAGAAGAGGAATAAACAGCATTAAAGCCATTCAACTCACCATGTGTGTTTCATATGAACTCCATATTATTCCTTAATATACTGGTAATCTCTGATTATATCTCCTTTTCAATATCTCTCAGATCATATAAAGGCGTTTGTAAAAACAGAAGAGAAAATATCCCTTGCAGCGTCCTCTACATGTCATGACAAATTATGGTTCAAGGTCAAGAAGATGAAAGAAGAAGGGAGAGATTCTTGATATAACGAACAAATAAGACCGTCCTTCCGTTATTTGACGAATAATTAGCCACATACATTACAATCAAAATCATCAATACATAATGATTATAATCAATTTGATTTGCGGCACAGCATGTGCATAATAAAAGTGTATGCGAAGTTAAAAAAATAGGAGGAAGCAAGAAATGAAGAAAGCTTTAATGTTTGTATTGGCAATTATCATCAGCGTAGCATTCGTTACAACCGTATTTGCACAGGCACCGGCGGCAGCTCCTGACAAACCGGCAGCAGAGAAAGCAGCCCCTGTAAAAGCCGATAAACCCGCAAAAGCCAAAGCAATGAAGGCGACTGGTGAGGTCGTAAAGATCAGCGAAGAAGAAGGAATCGTTGTCGTGAAAGGCAAAGATGGCGACGTAATCTACGACATCAAAGACGTGAAGTGGAAAGCATATAAAAATGCTAAAGAAGTGAAAGCCGGCGAAATCGTTGTCATTTCTTACATCGATAAAGACGGTAAGAAGGTTGCCAAAGTAATAAGCAAGTCGGTAAAGAAGGATAAGAAGGCAGCAGCCCCTAAGGCTGAGGACAAACCAGCAGCAGCTTCCGCACCAACTCCTGCAGCAGCACCAACTCCTGCACCGGCACCAGCACCAGCAAAGAAGTAGTATTGGTGTGACACATTCAAGGGGACACGTTAAGTCAAGCCGGCAGTATAAGGTGTTGAACAAACCCCATCAGAAGCCCTTAACCGTTATGGTTAGGGGCTTTTTTTATGGAAAAGATATCTTCCGCAAGGCAATTCATTTATAAAAAACTGTTTTTCTCAAAAAACATTGCAGGAAAAGGGGCGGGGTAAACCGTGCGTAAATAAAGAGCTTCATTTTCAATGCGAATTGGAATTAGAATAGTTCGAAACCGACCTGTTTGAAGTGATCATCAAACGTAAAGGCCTTCTGCAGACTTAGCTTCATCATCAGTGCGAAGCTGGTACAGTCTGTAAAGCTAAATTCCTTGTCTCCGTATTTCTTGAACAATGCCCATGCTTTTAGTCTTTCTTTATCTGTGACATCTTCGATTGAGACTATAGTGCTGTTCATTAGAGCATCTCCAAAAATAACTGCCGCTCTGTGAGAGACTCTATACCGTATGATGGTTATGCTCTCGTCAAGAACATACTCTGATGTCACGAGTTGAATCTTTTGCTGCTTTACCCTGGCGCTTCTTGATACGGCTTCGCCATGATACTGGTCATTTTTATCGTTAAGCGCAAGCCATGCCGAAGTATCAACAAAAAGCCTCATTTTGGTTTCCTATATAAATAGGTATCATGATTTACTGACAGATCTTCATCCCTTGACTGACTTGAACCAATCATGCTCCACAGCGGATCATTTTCCCAATTCTGCAATGTATCTTTTTTTATAAGTTCCAAAACAGCGCTTCTGACAAGATGAGAGAGAGTGGTTTTTTCCTTGTCGGCTTTTCTTCTTAGTTCGTTCAATAAATCTTCCGGGAAATACATCTGCGTTCTTTTAAGTGTTGGCATTTTTTCCTCCCACGATGTATATTATATACACCATGAAATTCATTGTCAAATCCTGGAATAAAAGTTTTTATCCTGGTGTGGAGTTGGGACAATCACGATATCAATACAATAAACACGCAATAGAAAAAAAACACCCATTCCGCCTATCTCTACCAAAAAATCATCTGATTGTGGAAAATATCGAGAGATTGGTTGACCGAATATCCTTGGGAGAAATCAGGAGATAATACCACAGAGTTGGAACGTAAAATTGACCGTTTAGTGTGCTAATTATATGAATTAACACCAGAAGAAATCGCAATTGCGGAAAGCGAATAATGGTTTATGGATTTTGACCCAAGGGCATCAAAAAACTTTTAATATTTAAAAAGCATCTCGCAGAAAGTATTTCTTGCATATAAAAACCCTCTGTCAGCAAAAAGCCAGAGGGTTTTTATGGTGCCTATCAACACCTTATACTACCGGCTTGACGTTAAGTGCCTCCTTTTTTTATCCCTCAAAGCTGATCAGACTCAATTCACATTGAAAACCATATAAAGAAACATTTCTGAAAAACATCCACCTTCTCTGATTTTCACAATATTAGATTATCCGAAGCTGCAAGATTCAAGGGGGCTGAATACCCCCTTTGTTGTTAATTTACTTCAGATGATTTGCTTGGAGCTGGTTTGCTTGGAGCTTTTTTCTTCGTATTCTTGCTTTTCGACTTCTTCGTCTTTTTTGCTTTCTTTTCTGGTGCTGCCTTCTCTGGAGATGCAACCTTTTCAGGTGCTCCAGCCGGTGGCGGAGTTGCAGTCGGAAGATTTACTTTGTCCTGGGCAAATCCTGCTGAAGCAAAGGCTACGCTTATAAGTAATGCAATAATAATGACAAGTGTTTTCTTCATTCGTTTCACCTCCCTTCTTTTATTGATTTTTCTCTGTTTGCTGCAATCTGCATCTAATGGATGCAACAAGCATTTCAAACTCTTCCTGTTCCAGTCTCAGGAGAAAGTCAAGCCGGTTATCTGTCCTGAGAAGTTCCAGGGTAATCATTAAAAGCTTTTCTTTTGTCATGGGGGTCTTTGCAATATATTACTACTTGTTGTTGATAAAATCGAATGAATTATGGAGAACCGGAAGATTGCAGCGGCAAGATCACTTTTCCAGTTCTGTGCCGATATCGATAATTACATAGTTTCATACTGAACATGGGGGGGGGTGAGAAAGAAGTGGACCCCCCCCCATAGAAAATAATGTGGGAAGTATGGAAGGTACGAATTCCGTACATTTTGGACATTTTTTACTTTATTATCTATACCCTTGGGTTTTCATCCCTCCCCCGGAGTATGTAGATATTGAGTATTGTAAAGATTGAGAAAGCGACGGAATTTCTTTAAGAGGTTATTTTAATGACTCCTCAATTTCGAGTTTCCTGATCTGAAGCAGTTTCAGTTTTTTCTCGATATCGGATATTTCCATTTTGATTTTCTTCAACTCAAGCTGGTCTTTAACCTTCTTCAGGTATTCTTTGCCAAGCTCACCAACTATGTACGCTTCAAGCTGTGATCTCAAGATTTTCAGATAGGGATTCCCCCATATCGATCCCTCCCGGTATTCCAGTTTGCCGGCGTTTATGCCTTTGATAACAAATTCGCGATCAATTCCGTATTCAGATTTTGCTGTGACATCGCTGAGAGTTGCTCCTTTCCTGTTCCACTCTCCATATTCCGGCATATATTCCGCCTTCAAATAATTGAGTTCATCAGACTAACAAGGATATTATCTTTTAAAAAGACCTCTTTTTCAAGTATTTTGCCAGTATCAACTTCTTCCCAGTACCTCATATGGGCAACATGGTCTTTTATAAAGAAGCAACTGTGAAAAACTTGATCATTTCATTAGCATATGGTGGCGAACAGGGAATAATCTTGCATTTCCAGAAAGAATTATTCATACTTGTCCAGATATTACAAATGGTTTCACAGAGAAACCCAATACACAAGGAGTGTTAAAGATGCCGGAAGGAAAGGTTAAATGGTTTAATGAATCAAAGGGATTTGGTTTTATCGAGCAGGAAGGTGGCAAGGACCTGTTCGTACATCATTCCGCAATTCAGGGAGAAGGTTATAAATCGCTGGCAGAGGGTGATAGTGTCAGTTTCGATGTTGTCCAAGGCCCTAAGGGTCCTGCTGCTGAGAATGTTCGTAAGCTGAAAAAGTGATTATATACGTTTTAATATTTCAGGTGTAGCTCTTGGCATTGGCGAAGGAGCAACAAGTGTCGAATGATCGGCGCGATCTAACGCAGATTCAGAAATTTTCAAGTCACACCGGTGCAACTTGAAATAAAAAATGCATCGGCTTATTTATATATCTACCAGTTGTTGATAAGGCAGAGAATTTCCATAGCCTCCAAGAAGCTGTAATCCTGGATAACCAAAAGCAGCATCTCCAGAATCTCTGCCATTTATTATAATTCCCGTTAATCCCAGATTCCATAGATTATAACAGGTCCTTCTGAATGAGAAGTACCTGAAAGGGTTTTATTGAAGTGGAAATGAAAAAATGTCATGGCAAAATTCCATGAGCTGGGAACTTTACCCGGCATCTTCAAACACAGAGGGATTCACTGCACCGGCTCGTAGAAACATCGTTTCGGCGAGGCTACTTTCCCCTCCTTTTTCAGCTTATCGATTATCTTGGAGACCTCATCTTTGTCGATATCGGATTTCTTGGCAATATCTCCGGGCCTCATGGGTTTTCCTTCCTTTTTCATTGCATCCAGAACCATCTTTTCTTTTGCATCCATATGCATTGCCCTCCTTCTTAAGAAATATTCATATGACTTCTCATCTTCACATAATAATAAGACAGAAGTAAAGGGTTGATAAAGCACATAGTGTCTTTTCTATTATTGACTTATATCGGCAAAGAATCTTATAGGAATTTCTTGCCGATCTCTTTCCAGTGCTGCAAAAAAACCATTTCAATATCTCAATTCTTGAAAAGAATGTGACGATAAAGTAAAATAATACACTGTGTACGCAGCGAAGCGTGACGTCAGGGGGCCGATTACCGAAAAGACATTCTGCTGAAGGAACGGGTATATTGTGAACAATAA
>JAPLKA010000031.1 GCA_026388315.1 Pseudomonadota bacterium
CGTTATATTGACCTTTATCAATATACGCGATACTCATAGCGCTCTTTGCCCACCTGTCATTCGGATCAAGGGAATATGCCTTTTCGGCATCTTTAAAGGCATATTCAAGATTGCCTTTTTCTCTGTAGGCAAGGCTTCTTAGACCGAAAAGCGGAGCTGCGCCTTTAAAGATAATAGTTTCCCTTATGATTGTCTTTTCTATAGGCTTATCAAAGTTTTTTCTTTCGATTGTAAGGACAACCTGTGTTCCTTCTGAGCCTTTTACATTTTGGATAACCTTATCTAAATCCCACCCTTTTGTTGATTGCCCGTTGATCTTGATTATTTTATCACCGGCTTCTATGCCTGCTCTTTTAGCGGGTCCTTCTATTAGCCCCGATTCACCGACTATTTGTCTTTGCACAACGGGGTAATCTCCCTTAATTGCGATTCCCAATCCCACTCCGGTTATAGTCATCAATGCAACTGCCTTGTTTGCTGCCTCAATAGCTTCATCGTATCTGCCCATCTGTCTGTATGTGTTTGCAAGGGCAAACAGGGGTCTCGTGTCATTCGGAGTCAGTACTGCTGCCTTTTTATAATTGTCTGCCGCCCTGCTATAATCTTCCCTCTGAAGAAATAAATTGCCAATATTAGTGTAAAGAGTTGCATTTTTTGGTTCTATCTCAATGGCTTTTTGGTGAGCATTTAATGCCTCGTCAAACTGTTTTTTATGTGAATACGCTATGCCGAGATCGTTGTAAGCGTTAGCATTATCAGGCTTAAGCTCTATCGCCCTCTTGGCCGCTGTTATTGCTTCGTCATATTGTTTGTTTGCTATGTATAGGGCCGATAGCTTTGCAAAACCGCCGGAATCATTTGGATTATCCGCTGTTACCCACTGTTTCATGACCTCTATGGCGCGCCCAATTTGCCCTGTGTGCTCATAGGCGTCAGACAACCGCCCGACCCATACAGCTTTACCCTCAAAAAACAAACCATCTTCAAGAAGCTCGTTTATATCCTTATAATCCGTACGTCGAATGGGCTGCCACTTTTGTAAGGCTTCTTCACAACTTTTCACAGCCTTCTCATACTGCCCGGTTTCCGAATAGATTTTGCATAGGGCGGTGTAAGTTCCCTGAAAATGTTGTACAGCCTTTTCAACCTCACCTTCACGGTAATAATCCCATCCCGGCCTGTAAGTATTGGTTACATTGGTTATGCAACCGGACAAAATAGCAATCAATAGCAAGCATGCTGAAACCAATTTTCTCATGACGATACCTCCATGTTTATCTTCATACAATTTGACTTGTTTCTGCATATCCTTGAGCATACCCTCTTCCTTTTCAATGTTTTAAAGTTGTTAATTCTTATTTGCTTTCTATCAGTTTTTTACATTCTGAAATAATTTTTTTATACTTCATCTCCTGTTTTATTTTAAACCTACTCTCCCTATTGAATGGATTTTAGTTGTGAATCTATATCCTTTGCCATATCCTTTGTCTTATTAAGAAGCTCCTGTTCATTCTGTTTTGCGGTGTTTACCTGATTTTCTGCATCTGACCTTGCAGCAAGTGCCTGTTGAAGAAGATCATCTGCCTGAGCCTTCTCTTCAGGTTTTTGTGCGGATTGCACCTGATTACTTATTTCTGTTATCTTTTCATCTATCTTTTTCAGATTTTCCTCTGCCGTCTGCTTTTCCTGTCTTACTTTATTAAGGTTGGCTTCAACGTTCTGAAGTTCTTTAAGCTTTATATTAAAACCTTCCATAAGGACTGTGAATTTTTTTGAATCCATCTGCTGAACTGCCTTTGCTTGTGGAATTGGAACATCCGGCGTTTGAGGAAATTTGCATTCAATATCAGTTTCTGCTCCGATCATCACCTTGTCAGACTGTTCACTAAAGAACTTTGCACCTTCGCGGTTTCCTTTTTTTGTCTCCTCAAGGGCACGGGTTGAAAAATAAGATGTGCAAAGAAGTCTTTCCATGGGTTTGAGGTCGGAAGTTTTATGCCCGCCAAGCTGTATGGGTTTAAGCTCTGGCTTCCGGGCTATCCACATAGGCTCAAGCTTTCCTCCACCACCGGTAATACCGCCATCCATTTTATCAATAAGCAATGCCCCTTGCTCTCTTTTTTTCTGCTGCTCCTTCAAAGCATCTTGTGCCGCCTTCTCCTGTGCATCCCTCCACGCATCAATAGCTGCTTGCATCTCTTTCTTCCGTTGTTCTTCCTGCTGTATTCTCAATTGTTCCTGATAAGAATTATCTGTAGATGGAGATGAAGTCGAATCATCAAACATTCCACTAAATATGCTACTGAAAAGGCTGCCTACAATTCCAACAGCCATCTGTTGTGATGGACTTAGCCTGCCGGAGGGTGGGATATAGCCACTTGAAGAGAATGAGCCCTTATTGCAAACCGGTCGGCCACCGAAACAGTGGCATTCACCCCGCTTGTAGTAGCCACTTAGTACCCATGAATCTATGGTTCCTTGGCAGTTCATCTCAATGCCGGCAGCTGACACCGTTGTCGTGTTCATTACTAATACTGATAATACGAATAGTGTAATCAATATTGGATAAAAGCATTTCTTCATAACAAACACCTCCTTTTATGCACTGAGCAGATAACCTGGATATTAATGCCCTTTTTTTACGTGTAATCGGGGCGCAAAGCGCCGGGAGAACAACAATTCTACTGCACGCTATAATTTTCTCAAATAGTATTCTTATCAGCAATTTTAACAATTCCCAAGCAAAACCACACCATAATTTTTGGGAATTCTTTAAGGGACTTAATGAGGTATTGCATCTGTTTCTCGCTGATCTGTCGGGGATTGTCAGGATTGAGCTTAATGTCGGAGAGCTTGACTTTTTTCTGCTGGACTTTGTAACTCATTATTATTACCCCCCTAAAATCTAAATTTCTGAAAAATTAGCGTGTGACTGCCACGCTGGTTTAGAAGCTCGCAACTCCAGAGATTTTGACTGCCCCTCTTTCCTCTTGTAATGTTGCATATCCGATTGAAGGTGTAAAACCACCCTTTCAGGAAGCAAGGCTGAACCCTATTCTACAGAGCTTTTACGGAAACTCAACCCAGGGCCCGGGATTGACGTTATTTTCCCATGTCCAATAGTTGAACTGCCCCTGCGGGATTCTGAACACGACAATGGTCGGGCTGTCCGGTCTTCCGGTTCCAATCGTTTTCAGCCAGGAAAAGGTTTCGTAGAGACGGGCACGGATTGCCATATCTTCCACGAACTCTATCTGGCCCGAGATTCTTAAGATAGAGTCGATGTCCGGTGGTGTACCAGGCTGGTGGAAGGCGATTTCAATGTTGGGGTTCTTTTCAAGCTGTGATACAAGGGGTTTGACCCGAGACGTGTAGAAATAAATCCCCGTTTCATCAGCAAGCCAGACAGTCATCGGACGGACATGCGGTTTATCCCCGATTGCCGTAGCAAGAAAGCCAACGGGGTTTCTTTTTATATAGTCGATATATTCTTGAAATGTCATCTCTATCAGTGGTGGTTCAAGCGTTCTCCATGATTAACATGCACGATGCTGTATTTCAATAGAAATCCTAAAATTATGTATTACAGTCAATAGATGATTACCGTTTGAAAGTACAGATAAACTATTATGTTTCAAGGCTGTTTAGTTCAAGGTGTAACGTATAAATACCTATCCACACTAAGACAAAAACAATCTCCAAAGATCCGGTACCGGGCGGTCAAAATGTACATGTTTCTCCTGGCAATCAATAATGCTAATCACGCCCGGTACCAGCCAGAAGGGTTTTTGCTACGAGGGCAGCAGTGAATGTTGCATGTGGTAAGTTTATTTGTAAAACCCCATTTTCAATAAATGACTTTTTCTTTTAAATATTCCAATAAGACGACATAAGTCATGCTACCTAACATTTGGCAGCATGACTCTAACCCTTCATAGTTATTAATAAAAAAGTTTTTAGATGAATCAAGAAGGATGACTTTAAAACCTTAAAAGAGCTTTAAATGCATGACAATATTACCATTTAGCATCTACAAAGCGTTGATATAGGACGATAGCAAAAGTTGTTGATTTACGAGTGAAAGCGATAACGTTTGAGTTCAGCAGCAGCGATTAGCGTCCGCTTTGGATTGCATACGACCAAGACCAAGCAAAATGCCACAAACCCAAGGAGACCAAACATCCACTGGGGATCTGGGTAGACGTAAAGTACCACACGTATCCCGCTACCCCACAGAAAAAGAAAAAAGGCGGTCAAAGACAGGATCATCCATTCGCTGAGGCGGTTTCCCCGCGCAAAGACGGCATACATAAGGGGCAGGATTCTCCGGAACAGGACGTACAATCCCGCCATGATCATCAGCGTTCCGGCGATAAAGAGGATCCAGGGTGAAAGCCCCAGTCCCCGGTTGAAATGGCCGGTGTCACCGCCTGAGGCAAACGCGCGCATCGGGATATAGGCAATAAGTTCCATAAAATTGGCAATGACGAACCAGAAGAGGATGTGCATGAGCCATTTCCTATTCCTCATCCCCACTTTCTGCAGCAACACCAGGCCCAGGATAACAATGACCGCATGGACGACCAGGGGGCTACCGCCGATAATCGCTTCCGCGGCGCAATTGGCGGAGGGGAAGAGTCGAGAATAATGCACTCCTTCGTCCCAGCACGACATCGTCAGAGGATTTCCCCAGACGATGTCGAGGGGGTTTGGCATGCATCCGAGGAGCCAGGCGCTGGTGCTATGGGTAAACTCGTGCATGACAATGACCATCGCCTGGAGGGCGACGAACGTTGCTGCCACGATGATCATGTATTCCGAGGTTTCCCGGATGCGTTCAAAAGCAGTCATCGTTTGTTCCTTTGCCGAGTCGAAAGTTCATGCGATGGGGTTCTATCCTGCACCGACCGTCCAGCGGCATACCGAGAGAAGGTCTTATTCCGCCAAGAACATTTTGAGTCGAGTGGGCCGGTTTCTCCCGATGCTAAAGGTTGACGTTTGTTTTCTCCGTTTGCCGCCTGGCATCTCTATTGTGGGATAAGCTGTCAACCGTATATCCATATGGTCACAGCAATTCACGTTCCGTGTTAACAATATCATAAATAATTATAAAAATAAAACATTAATGACTATAGGAAGTTACACACACGAGAATATTTTGTTTTTATCCTTACTTGTCTGCCCTTGACGGCTTGTTGCCCAAACATACATACAACCAATAAGATTGGAATATGAGCAGGAAGAACTTTGCAGCTCCTTCGTCGCTGGAACCCGTTTCGCGAGTCGCGCCTTCGAGCATTTTTGGGGCCACCCGCAAAAGTTCATGCGGGTGGGGGAGTGTAAGGTTCAATTGCGAACACGGTGAGCAACAACAGTGTTCCTGCGAATACCATATTTGGGCAACAGGCCGTTGACATTCGACAAGTGCCATTCCCCCCCAAGCACCTTTGTTATTCCAGCATTCTCGGGTACTATCCTACAATTCATCCGGCTCACAGCTTTCTGCAATTTCATCAATAAACTCCGGTTTTATAAACTTCATTCTGTTCCCTATTGCCTCTATCTCTTTTTTTAACTGCACATAGGAAATGAATTTGCATATCTTAGGCAATGGCGGTTTGAGCCGCGCAAATGTGGGCCGGTTGATTTCGGTAAATACCTTTTCTCGGCGGTCATCAGGGGCCACGAGATACAGATTCAATTTTATATTTGGCTGCATACTCACAAGATCGGACATGCGTAATAAGCCGGAATATATCGATGAAGTATGCTCTACTTCAAAGGCCGCTAATATAGCATCGCCTTGCAACCATAAGACGTCGATCAACTCAATAGTTCTATTCGTGGCATCATCGAATTGCCGAGGTAATTCCTTTCTGAGGGATGGTATTTTCTGAAATGATTTCCCTTCATATTCACGGTTCCGGTCATTCCGGGCAACCCATACGTCGAGTCCCAGATCAGAGCCAAGTTTCAGCAGCAGCCACTGAATCTCTTCATGGGACGCACCGTCTTTCTTCTTGTCTTTTGGTTGGGCCGTGTCATCAATTGTTTCTTCGGGAACTGTCACAACGCCGACCTTTTTTGATTCAAATGTTCTCGGTTGTCGCCAATATTTCTTCTCGTCATATTCCCGCACAACAGAGCTTAACACCGATTTTTTTATGGCTTCAATGGTAGCCTCACCGTCCTTTGGGTCGAACAATGCCGGTGATCCCCTAAAAAAACCTGTCCAAGCGTGTTCTGATTTCAGGTCTTTAAATATTGAGAGTCCTTTGCTCAAATCAAGCACGGGAATCGCGGTCTTAGGCTCAAGCCGATAAATCAAATCCACCTTGAAACGACACGGAAAATCTTCGCCTTCCCATATTTTGCTGTGATCGATGAACATCTTCGATTTCACTTCAAGGATGCCGACAAAACGGGAAAGACCCGTTAAGTAGCAGATGAAATAATCGCCGGGCTTTACCTTTTCACACATCTTACGCCTGCGTTCTCGAAATCCGCTTACATTGGCACCATGTTTTAAGAATTCTTCCCAAGTTTTTCCGGTAAAAAGATCAAGCCAGTAATTGCGATTCATAAAACCCCCATGAAGTTTGGTCTTGAAGAGGACCATGGGAACATTGCTGCATGCACTGCAATCGTTGCGTTGCTGTGAGCGTGAAAGAGATGTTACTTCCTGATTGCATAACTTCTAAATCCATCCCTTCCCCTTTTGAGTACAGCGTTTAGCTCATTGTTCACGACTATCAGCAAACCCTGAACACTGAACATTGAACAGCCTTCCGCTTCCTCTACTGCTATGTTTTACAGTTAACAACTTAGATTACTTTTTATTATCAAAGTTGTTAACAAGCTGTAAATCAGGAACAGCATGTTTGATCATGAACAGGACATTTTCTCCCATATTTCCCGGTATGATTTTCGTATCAGCATGATGAGACTGCCAAACTCTGAATATTTCGTCGGCAAAACCCTGACCTATTGTTTTTACACCTGCAAAATCCAATTCAACTGTTTTAAATTTTTCTAAACCCGTCACAATGCGCCTCGCCTGTGACCTTGAGATGTATTCAACTCCTTCTCGAAAAAGTTTCACTTTTACTTCAGTCTTGCTGAACTCAAAGGAATCATCCGTATATTGATTGAAAATATCAGTAATTATCCTCTTGGAATCGAGACCTATTTCGAAAGAAACCTTCGTCCCTCTGACAGGTCTTCCTATGTCTTTTATAAATATATCTGCAACAATATTGTCGAATATCAAGTTTTTTTGAGAACTTTTAATATTGAAATGATCGCCGAGTCTTGAGGTAAAATAAATACCCTCTCCGCTGTGAAATGCAGGGGCTGTTGTCTGCTTTCCCTTCAAGAGATCCTGTATCGCTTCAAGGTGTGTCTTGAGGCCATTTTTCCGCATTATATTATTAAAAATTCCAATCCCTTTATCAGATATATCAAACCAGACACGTTTGCCTGTTCGTTCAATATTAATATCTATAACGTCTGTTTGAGAATGTTCTATGGCATTGTTAAGCATTTCTGTTAAAGCGTATGAAATGATACTTTCAATATTTGATGGAAGCCCGGAGAAGATTTTACTCTCTGATTTGATTTGATCCAATACAACATCCTCTGCAAGGTCCTTATTTCGCAACATACGATGAACTCGAAGAGATTCTTTCACGGGTTGGGCTGCCTTTGTTTCGGTGAGCAGATAATGTGTCTGGTTGGCCTTGCCGATCAGATGAATCTTTCCTTCGTTCTGGAGTTCACGAAAATATCTATGTATGTATACCCTTGAGAAACCGGTCAATTTTACGATATCCGATACCTTAATTTTCCCTTCTTCAGCTAACTGATTGATGATAAGCTCTTTAATGTCCATAACCCTCCGGTTGTTTACAACTTTATTATACATTAATTTTTATTAGTTGTTAACAAGTTGTAAACAACTGCTTATGCTAACCCTTCATTTCACCACATTTAACTTTATAATATTTTATCCCCTCAAAACAAAAAATGCAATCATTTTCAATGATTGCAGCGATTAAATTCTCAATTCAAAATTCATAATACAGAATGTTAACTCTTAGATTCCATAAATACAAATAGTTTTTAAAGTATCTCTCCTATGGCAAACTATATGTAATAACAAAATTAGATAATTATTTTAATATAATAGATGCTATATATGATAATTTACTTCCCATATATCAGCTAACGTATAAGTTCTTCTACGATTTCTGCAGCGTCTTTTACAAATTTTGTACAATGGGTTTTGAGAAGATTTTTTTCTTTGAATGCCTGTAAACCCTCCGGCGAGTTCATGTCACATCCGGTTAGTTCCCTACAGACGATGGAACTGTTTCGCAATTTGAATTTTTCTACAAATTCCCTCACAACCTGGTATGTTTTCTCTTTAGCAGGTTCATCTTCTGCTCTTGTTTTGCCATATTTGAGCCCTATAACCATGAATGCGGCGGTCACGGCCCCGCATGTCTCACCCATGCGTGCCATACCCCCGCCGAAGGCTCCTGCAATCTTAAGAGCAGTCTCCATGTCAATGCCAAATTCGGAGGCATACGCAGAAAAAACCGCCTGTGAACAACTGAATGTCTGTTTGAAACATTCTACTGCCTCTTCAGGTTTATTCAACGGTTCCTCCATTCTTCATATTAATTTGATACTATTCAAGGCCTCCTCCAGACATGGTAGAATCGGTTTGAGAGGAACCAAAATACCCAATTAAGGAGGAAGCCTTATGAACTTTTACAAAGGTCAACACAAATTTTACTGCGGTATCGATCTTCATGCAAGAAAA
>JAPLKA010000032.1 GCA_026388315.1 Pseudomonadota bacterium
CATTTCTTCACGTTATCAACATATTGAAACCAATGAAGACTTCAACCGTCACAAATACAAATCTCTACATATCAGGTCCTTGCCTGGATTCGTTGATAACTGAATGAAATGATCAAAGTCTTGACAGCGTGTTTTCTGTTCATTTGGATTCCGGGCTTCTTCCTGTAATCCTCAGTCCGGCAACCTCGGCAAAGATGCAGGACTTCAAATGGCATTCAATAGCCCCATCGGAAATTATCGCTTGCTAATAAGTTGCACTTTTCCCATGAAATTGCACTTGACAAACCCATGTGATGCCACTATAATAACATTATACAATTTTGCTTGTGAATCTATCCCTTGATAGAGACGGACAGGCCCTACGAGATCTGAAAAAGTTGGTCTCCCTGAGTTATCGCTCATGCTCTCGGAGGCCTTTTTTATTATCAAGATAAGTCTCCTTGAAGTGATACTCATCATTTCCTGGAGGCTTTTTTATTAATCAAAAAGGAGTGCGGAGGTTTAAAAAAATTATGGAAACTACAAATATTTTTCAATTACTTGGAACCACCGGATCATTAATTATGTGTGCCAGTTCTGTTCCCCAGATTATCAAAACGTACAGGATGAAATGTGCCGATAACCTAAGCGGTTCATATCTGGCTATCTTGATGATAGGAATGACATTGATTCTTCTTTATGCCCTGCATGTTAAGGATATAGTGTTTATCTTTGGGAACGGTATTTCTCTTACTTTAACGGCTGTTCTCATTGTAATGCGCTACAGATACAATATGAAGAAAGGAATCATTACCATTTCCCGGGAGGGGAAGAAATAAAAAAACAAGGAGGATTTACTATGAGCTTTTCAAACAAGCTGGAAAACACTTATCTCAACATCCTGCGTTACGTAATACTAATTGTAGCCACAGTCTCTCTTGTAGCGGTGGTGATAGCTGGCAGCATGGCAATAAACGCAGCATTTTCCTCACCGCCTAAAGAGCCGGAGAAGATCAAATTCGAAGATCGGGCAAATGATTTGAAGAAAGGATTTACCATCGAGAACTTCAAAAAGGACAGCCCGACTAAGACTGAAGTAAAGCCCCAGGCTCCCGATAAGGCATCGGAGGAAAAACAAAAAGACGATTCCTTTCGGACATCGCTCAAAGACAGCATATCCAAGATAGCAGACAACTTCATCATTTACGAAAGAGAGATGCGCAAGGCAGAAATTGATAAGGGAAAGTTAGAAAACTTTATTGCCAATTATCCCCTGAATTCCGGGTTGCGTCGGGAAAAGCAGATTATCACCTTTTACCTTGATACGCTGGCATCGCTGACAGGCGATCTTGCAAGTCATTCGAAAGAAATAGCCAAACTTCCGGAGGAAAAGAGGATTAACTCCGACAGACTGCTGGAATGGCATCTGCAACAGGTTAACAGAGTTGTCGAAACTGTCGATGAGGCCAGAGCACAAAGCGACATTGAGTTCCGTAAGCAGCAGGAGGCTTACGCCGGGAAGAAGGCATCGACCTATACATATATCTCAGCGGCAGGGGGTGCCTTCGGGATATTCTTGATCATCATCATGCTTTTCATAATGGTCAAGATAGAAAGAAATCTGAGACCTCTCCAGCAGATGGCTGATAGCGGGAAAAACGCTTCGGCATGAGCTTTGGGTGCATTGCAGGATTTGGTCAAGTATCGTAAAAGGGATAATATCAAATGACCATCAGGATACCGGAAGAAACCTTTGCTGATAGACTTCTTACCATGATGGGCAAGAAAAGGGTTTTCTGGATACCGGCAGATGTTTACAAAAGATTAGGTCCTTGCATTATTGTGCAGGCAAAAAGAGAATCTTTCTGGAAGGCTCTTGCCAGACCCAAAGGTCAGGAGCCTCCGGAAGGATGGTTTTATAACCTTGAATAGCGCATGAAATTAAAACGGCAAAATTGCCAAAAAGATGCTGACAAAAGTATTTTAAAATTTTATAACAAATATAGGGGGCACTTCAACTGATGGAAGGTAAAAAGGAATTTTACAGAAAAGTTGATTACCTTCTGACCAATGAAGATGGTTTTCACATATATTTCCAAAAGGGGCTAATTAATGATAGGTATTGGTGATAAGTATAAACGGCATAAGGATAATGTTATTGACTTATTTGGCGCCTACAAGGAAAAGCGAGAAGAGGGTATCCGTGACGGGATTCGTGACGGTGTTAATTTCGAGTACTTGGAAAGCCGAATTCATTCATTAATAAATGGGAAATATACCCTTGTTGTAGCTGGTGAAGTAAAAGCAGGGAAATCCACTTTCTTAAATGCCTTGCTTGGCACGGAAATACTTCCGGCTGATGTATTACAGGCAACAAGTACTATTTTAGAAATATTCAAGGCTGACAAATCTTTTTTAAAAATAAAATATGCTTCTGGTCGAGAAGAAGAAATTTATGACGATATCACAACCCTGGAGGCTGATGAGGTTAAAGAAAAACTTTGGGATATATGCTCAATACCCGACCAATATAGGCAAATACCTATAACTTTACTTAATGAAATTATCACATCAGCAGACGAAAAGCCGATTGTAAATGACGATCTCATTAATCATCTTGAAAAAAAATCGGGTATGCATCTAAAGCAGCAAAAAGTTATAATTACTCATTATATTGATAATCACGATAAAATTAATATTCCTATTGAAATTCAGTTTGGGTACCCACTCAGATGGAAATTCGATGAATTACGACTCGTTGATGCACCTGGAGTAAATGCGACAGGTGGTGTTCAGGACATTTCGTTTGACTATTTTAGGAATGCTAACGCAATTCTCTTCGTCCACCCTATAAAACCTGTAGAATCCAAATCATTTAGAGATTTTGTTAAATCAGTAATTCCAGATAGAAATCAAAATACTTTGTTTTTAGTGTTAACACATGCTGGACATCACTTCGAGGAAGTTGATAGATTGCTTAATGAAGCAAGACGGCTTTATCAAGATATTATTCCTGCAGAGCGTATTCTTGCGGTTGATAGTATACTAAAGATAATTCATGATGGCTTGGAAAGCGGGAAAGATCTTAAACAGATTAAAACAGAGTCCACATCAAAAAAACAAGTAATTCCTTTCTTTAGAGAAAAAGCTGAAGATGAAGGCCTCGATCTATCCAAAACATTTTTAAAGTGCTCACGTTTTGAGGAATTGGTCGGTGCAATCGATGACTTTTCGATGAAAGCTCCAAACGATCAGCTTTCGGAAATATTGGATAAAATCAGAGGCGGTTATAACCAACAGTTTGAACAATATAATGGAAAGTTAGAACGTCTGAATATCCAGAAAAGAAATCCGCAAGAGTTCGAAGTTGAGATTAATAGGATTAATGAGGCACTAACTAAATATGAAAACTTGATGCATGTTACTAATAACGAGTTGCATAAACAATTTGAGGGAAGAAATTCAGAATGGGTATCAGAGAAAATTGATCCTTTAGGTAAATATCAGAAGCTTATATTAAATAGCAATACTAAAGAAGCCGTTCGGAAAACATTTGGAGATGCAATAAATGAAATTACCTCAATTAATACAGATTTTTTAAAGTCGCTTACGCAAACGTTGATTTCCAAGTTGGAAACGACAGGCAGAACTTTCAAAGGTCTTTATAAAATTACCTTGCCTACGGTTGATCTTGATGCAATTGAGGCTCAGGCATTAAAAGAGGCATATAAGAAAGAAGATATATATGAGTCAATGACGGAAGGTTTGTTTGAACATTGGAATATCATAAAGCTGAATTGGACCAAGAAAAGCCGAACAAAGCAAGAAAAAGTTGGCGAAGAAGATGTTTATACGGAAGATGATCTCTTAAATTCAATGAAAATTAAATTTCACTTAGAACTTGAAAATATCTTAGATGCATTAAAAGTCAAACCTAAAGAAATTACGGATATTTATCTAATGTTATTTAATAAAGAAATGTTGGAAGAAATAGCTGGGAGAAAGATAGCTCTTGATGAAGAATTGAATAAAAAGAAAAGTAATCAAGAAATCATAAACAACATTTCAGAAATCAATAAAAAAAAAGACGTGATCAAAGAGTATTACTTAAAAAAGATCGAAGAAATACTGGAGGACCTAAAATGATCAAAGATGAAATAAATAAAGATATTTCCGAAGAATTTATAATACTCCGGAAAGAACTCCAGATTTATCTTAGAGATGATTTCTTAATTGATCAAAATCGGCTGTTTCTCCAAAATCACGTACCGCAAAAGATAATCAATAAGGCAGAAATTCTCACCGACACTCTTCTAAATTATTTAATGGAAGAAGCCGTGGCAATTCTTCAAGACGCAGATATCGATATTCAGAATTCTTTTTATAGGGAGGACTTCAGGGGGCGTTTCAGATTATGGGCCGCACAAGTCGAGAATAACCTCCGGTTAGACCCATCAATTGTTGAGTTCAACCGTGACCCGAGATTAATAAATGGACTAATAGCAGGTGGGATTACTTTTATAACCGGCACGGCAGTTACATCTTTGGTATTTGTGCCGACATCAGCAATCGCTGCAATTGTTTCCGGCATCATGATTTTAATTGTCTCTGCAGTTGCATATAAGGTAGCTCATAAAAAAAGCTCTAAGGCTGCCCGTGAAACCATAAAAAGAGATATAGAAAGTTATATAAAAGCATCAGAAATTCAGGTCAGCGAATGGCTGGAAGGTGTTATTAAAGCATTTTCTGATGATTTTGTGTCGTTTTGTCAAAAAAACGGCTTAGAGCATAAAGGTACAATTGCATGAATGAAGTGAAAGAGAAAGATTTTTCAATAGAGCAAGCATATTCAATTCTTATGCCTTGGTGGGGGGATTATCGTCAAGACTTTCCAATTGGATCCAAAACAGAAACTTGTGCTCAGGGCTACCTGGGCAAAGTCTACTTATTTCCTATAAACGAGATAACCGTCCACAGCTCAACAGAAAATATTCAAGAATTCTTAAATTCGCGGTATCAAACTATTCTTGCTGCATCTTATTCTGCCGGTATTTCTGTGGCTACGGTTATAAAGGGTGGCAAGGGGAGAATAAAGGTATTTTTAGGTTTTTTAGCCGATGATAGCGCTAATCAAAAACCAGAATACTTTCAATCCTTATTAAATGGAATTCTTCCGGGCGAGAAGATTAAGTATGACGAAAAGTGTACTATTCCCGAACTGATCTACGAGTTGCCAAATGGCGGTGTAGTAACCGGTATCCCGTCCATGCAGAACAGAGATAAAGATCAGTATTTTAATTTTTCATCGGTTATCAGAAGTATGTATGGTCGTGAGTATGTGTTGATTGTTGCAGCCAATCCAGTCAGTCGTCCTATCATGCAAGATCGACTCTTGGCATTGTTAAATTTTCGAGATAAATGTCACGAATTGGCAAAATCCACAGTAGGAGTAGAAAAAGGAACTGGGACCTCAATATCAGAAAATGAACAGATAACAAACGGGATATCTATTACAAACGGGCATACTATTGGTGGTTCTGGCGCATTGATTGGTGCTGCAATCGGAACTGCAATTAATCCAGGAATCGGTACTATCATAGGAGGCATGGTTGGCTCATCCGTTAACTATTCTTACAACTGGTCAGAAATAACTTCAGAAAGTTCTACCAAAGGTACGTCTGAAACACTTTTAAAAAATGAATCACAATCATTTTCCAGAGAGATACAGAACGGATTGGCGATGGAATTAGAAAAAATAACTGATTATTTTATAGAGAGAATGATGCAGGGCTTTAATGCTGGTTTCTGGGAAACAACCGTCACCTTTGCCGCACAGGATCAAATATCTTGTGATATATTGGGCGGAAGTTTTATCGGAGAATTATCTAAACCGAGTGAAAAACTATATCCTGCCCGTTTATATGTTGCTAAGATTGATAAAGATAAACTACTCTTTCTGCCAAAGACAGATACAAATAATCCTATCTTCCCCAAGAGTCTTTGCTCATATATAACGAGCCAGGAATTAGCGCAGTTATCAGCACCCCCTTCCGAATCGCTGCCGGGCTATGAGATCAAAAGAATGCCCGCATTGGCACTGACTGATACTGCTTCTACCGGCGAGATTATTTTAGGACCTATTGCTGACTATGGAAGCCCAATAGACGGCTCATTAATGTCACTCTCGAAGAATGATTTGAATAAGCATTTATTTGTTTGTGGGTTGACGGGTAGCGGTAAAACTACAACCGTAAAACATATTCTAAAAAGTATAACTAAAAAAACCAATCCTGTTCCTTTCCTCGTATTAGAGTCAGCAAAGCGGGATTATCGCCAGTTGCTTGCCGATAAGGTATTTCGAGGATTGCTTGCCGATGAGGTATCGCAAGAGTTACCTGCTGATGAGACTTTGAAGCATGAGCTGAAAATATTTACAATCGGGGATGCAATGGTAAGTCCAATCCGCTTCAATCCTTTTTATGTTCAACATGGTGTCCACCCGTTGGTTCATATTGACTATCTAAAAGCCATCTTCAACGCCAGCTTTTCTCTTTATGGACCAATGCCCCACATAGTTGAAAAATGCTTACACAATATTTACCTAAAACGAAACTGGAATCTTACGACTGGCCTTCACCCTCATTTTGTTGATCAAAAGGGATATTACACAGAAGAAGCGTACAAACAAAATGAACATTATTACTGTTTTCCTACACTTTCCGATCTGAGACAAGAAGTTGATAATTATGTAAAAAACGAGTTGGAATATAAAGGAGAATTACAAGATAATATCCGAACAGCTATAATTGCGCGAATTGATAGCTTGAGCGTTGGCGCAAAGGGGCTTATGTTCAACACCTATGATTTTTATCCAATGCAGGAGCTACTGAAGAAAAGCACGATTTTTGAAATGGAAAATCTTGCAGACGATGATGATAAGGCCTTTTTTGTCGGCCTGGTATTAGTTTTAATAAGCGAGTATCGTCAAAAAGATAATCTTACGGTAAATCCTGGCTCTAAGATCGAAGGCCTCCAACATTTCTTGGTAATTGAAGAAGCTCACAGATTACTGAAAAATGTGAGCACTGAGCGAACCAGTGAAATGATGGGTAATCCTAAAGGAAAAGCGGTCGAGGTATTTTGCAATGTAATATCTGAAATGCGTTCTTTGGGACAGGGTGTAGCTGTAGTAGAGCAGATACCATCAAAGATTTCTCCGGATGTCATAAAAAATTCAAATACAAAAATTGTGCATCGGATCGTTTCTAAAGATGACCAATCGCTTTTAGCGGGATCTTTAAGTATTAGTGACGTAGATGCCTTATATCTCAACAGATTAAAGACTGGGCATGCGCTCTGTCATAAAGAAGGAATGGAGAGACCTGTTGAGTGCATAATTTATACTGATGTAAAAACCCATGCTTTCAGCGATGAGAAAATAAACAAAATGATGGAAAATAATAATTTCTCATTACATTGCATAGAGACATATGAATTAGCGAACATTCTTGGCAAAGAAGGTCGGGAAATAGTTCTGCAGTTTTTCAATTCATTGTGTTCAATCAACGGTAACGTAATTGAAGAGCTTGTTGCTCTATTAACAGGGAAATTGAAAAAGTTATCATTACTAAAAAATTACCAAGAGTCAGAAGATAAGTTTTATATAGATTATACAACGAAATCTATTATGGAGTTTTTGTCTAAGGGGATTTACTCGAAAAGAACAAAATTTCCGGAAGGACTTAAAAAAGATTTAGCAGACCTGATTATGAAGGGTAATTTATCGGTTCATAAAAAAGTGATGGAAAGTCTCAAAATATTTTGGAAAGAGGAACCGCATAAATATATATCAGAAATTGTACTAAACTTAAGCATTAAATATCTTGCATCAGACCTTTCTAATTTAAGCCAAGAAGGAGTAAACAAAACGGTGGAAAAGTTTTTCTTATTACCGGATCGGATTATAACCAAGCAAATCAGTTCCAATGTGGTTAAAAAACTCAGAGGACAAAATGATTGAAACATTGTCTTCTGTAGTTCAGGAAACAAAGCCCCTTGTAACTGGCAACAAAGAAGCGTCAATAAACCCTTTAAAGGAAACCATTGAAAACAAGGTCGCTGAAACGCCAATTCTTAATTTGATTGATACCATAGATAATACTTCATTGGAATGCCTTAAAGCACAGAATGAAACTTTTCATAGGGAATGGTCTAATACCGCACCCATAATTTCTGATAGCGGACGAAAAGAATTCAACCTGATATCTGGCCAAGACCGAGATCTGTTAAATAATAAGGAATTACCTTCGAACTCAGAAATAAAAGTATATGACTATGATAAAAATAATTTTACTGTATACAATACTGATGAAAGCAGTCGAGTTAGCGAATTTATCAGGCCTGAAATTAAAATTATTCCTTCCGAAAATCGGTATTTTGATGCAAATCAAACATCAAAAACTATAGCTTGCAAGGATGGTGAATACGATAATTATGGCAATAAGCTTGATGATGGTGGTCATCTTATTGCAAATGAGTTTGGTGGAATCCCAGAGCAGATTAATCTTGTTCCGATGGAGAGTACAACAAATCGTCATGGAGAATGGCGACTGATGGAAAAAGACTTAGAAAAGGCCATTGCAAATAATCAAAAAATTTCTGAATTTAGAGGCCATTGTATTTATGATGATTCTTCAAAACGCCCATCAGGTTTCGAAGTAACATATAATGTCGATGGTAAACCTGTTAGTGTATATATAGACAACCCAAAAGGAGTTATTTAATGCTAATGCCGCAGATCAAAGAAAAAATGCTTAAAGCAAAAAATGCTTGTTTAAATTGTACTGAACTATTTATCAGAATAGAAATGCCTCTAAGTAGCGGCGTAAAGGTTACTGCTCGTGCAATGATCAATAAAAGGTTAGAAGATGTAGAAATCTCCGGAGTAAGAGATTTCTACAAAATTGCACAACAATATCGACTTGATAATCCAAAAGAAAAATGGAATGTGATGGAGATAAACATGACAAATGAAAATTCAGTAATTATAAAAACAAATTTTGATCAAAATTTACAAGAAGATGCAGAAGATGCGGTAAGATAACGCTGATCCTTCAAGGAAAAGTAAAATATTGGGGGGACTTAGGAGAGGAATTCGGAAGTCAGTTCATTAACGAATGAAGGTGATTTGAGGTAACAATGAAAGAGATTAAGTCAGTATTATTTAGGATAATTTTCAACCTACCTCTTGGGTTTTTAGTCTTGAAAATATTGGGAGATATGACTCCACATTTGTGCCTCAATCAAATAAATATGAAATCTATTTTTTATTCTGCACATGTAGATACCCTTCCTTCCTGGTTTTTGGCGATGATCTACTTGTCTTTACTACTCTTAGCTGGCGAAATCGTATCGATCCTTGGCGAATGGTTGATCAATTGGCTATTTGAATTTCCTGCTTTCTGGAATAAAAAGGAAACAAAGCCAGATGATAACTTTGAAAAAATAAAACCTTGCGGGGAGACATATATTTCACATAAAATGCTCGTCACGGCATTAAAAAGCGACGGCGGCGTTGGTGACTTTTCTGAATTGCACTTTGCACTGTCTCGATTATTGGCAGGCGCAGCCTGGTTATGTTTGCTCGCACTTGTTTGCTTTCATGTCTGGTGGCTTGGTTTATTGCTTGTCATAGTGATTGCAGTGATTGTCCGTCTTCTGCGAAAAAGTTTAAAGCGATATTGTATTTCTTGTATCCTGCTTTTTCTTTCAATATTATTTATTGTGATTTTGGCATTTGCTAAATATTATAATAGCTTTGATTCGGCGCTGACGCAGTGGCCGGTTTGGTACGAAATCTCCAGCTTTGATTTAATATATTCAATATTAATTGCCATGTTAGCTGTTATATTATTATTTGCCTCATGTATATACCGATCTGTTGCAAATGTGATCAACTACTCAAGAACCATGGGGGTCAGATACTGTCATTAAAGTCAAGCCCCAAACTCTCCTTTTACAATAATATTGTGTCTTTCCGGTAAGCCTGCGTGAAAAAGTCTAACAGAATGGGGTAACATCAGTGACAATCCGATGAATCAAAGGAGGCTCACCCATGTTACCTGCAAAGAGAGACAAAGATCAACTCACCCCGGAAAATGTTCAAAGAAAGACCTTTGCATAATTTCAGCTTCCCGGTTTTTCCATCTTTATGATCATATTTTATGGTTATTTTATTTTGTCTGGTGCCTGATTATGTCTCCATCCATGGCATTTGACTCCCCCTTCCCCTCCTTTTGGGGGGGTCTTTGCTGTTCCTCCCCCTTATTCTATCATTGCCGCTGCCTTTTTCAGGTTAAATGCCATAGCGTTTAAGAGAAACTCCATATTCCCCTTCTTAAGGCCTATATATCTCATACGGAAGAAGTGATAACCTCTTTTCAATGTTCCTATGCTCTGTTCAACCTTGTATCTCACGGAACTGATAAATCTGTTGATAATACGCTGGGTATGGGTAAGGGGTTTGTTCCTGGCAGCTTTATACATGATGCCGTCTTTGAGCTTTTTGTTTGCAAGCACAGTCCTGTTCTTCTCACTTGCATATCCCTTATCGGCAAGAATAACCGAACCCTTGGGAGATCCATTAACGAGTTTTTCAAACTCTGTGGTATCTGATATGTTGGCAGGGGTAATGTGTCCCCCCGTAATGAAGCCTTCTTCTGCATCAACTGATATATGGCCTTTGTATCCGTAATAAGGTCTGTTTCCTTTTTTAATCCATGCTGCATCAGAATCATCAGAGTAAGTGATAGCGGAAGACATGTCAGTTTCTTCTTCCTTGCGGTCTTCGGGCATTATGTTTATAACCTTTCTCGGTCTGCGTGAAGACTCTATAATTGTTGCATCAACGATCATACCTTTTTTTACTATCAAACCTCTTGATTCGATCTGTGTGTTTATATCATCAAAGAGTTTCTCGTACAGATTGAGTTCAAGAAGGTTATTTCTGAATCTGCATATGGTTGAGTGGTCAGGTAATGGACTTGTAAGAGAAAATCCTGTAAACAGGATAAAAGAGATGCGGTCCCTTAACATTGCTTCTGCTTGTGGGTCACTTAAACCGTTCCACCTTTGCAGCAATAAAAGCTTGAACATTGGTAATGCAGGATAGGCAGGTCTTCTGTCAGCACTTGCTGTCTTTTTATATTTCTTTTTCAGTACCTTTTCTATGGATTCCCAATCTATTAACCGATCAACCTTTTCCAGAAAGGTGTTGTGATATCCCCTGCTCTCTATAATGTAATCGGCAAATCCTTTTGTGATGAATTTATCTGTCATGAGGGGTCTCCTTGAAGTGGGATAATCATCAATATACCATATATATCATACAGTTACAAGGTAATTCAGGGGAATATACCGTGCAAAGGTCTTAAAGAACCATAGGGGTCAGCCATTGACAGCCTGTTGAAAAACTCCTCGTAAACCCTCATAAATCCGTGGCCTGTGGCTCATCTCTATGGTAGAATACGGTATCCAATCCATTCTGCGGAGGCCATATTGTTAGGAGAAAAAACACGACAAGAACCGATGTTCTACTATATCAGATTGGACGATCTTATACCTGAAAACCACATATTGAGACTGATACACAAGCATGTCGACTTCAGCTTTATCAGGAATAAGGTGAAGCATCTTTACAGCCATACAGGCAGACCCTCTATCGACCCCGAACTATTACTCAGAATGCTTCTTATCGGATACCTCTATGGCATACGATCAGAGAGAAGGCTCTGCGAAGAGGTAAAGATGCATATCGGCTATCGGTGGTTTGTAGGTTTGAATCTCCAGGATACGGTACCCGACCACTCCACCTTCTCCAAAAACAGACATGAACGATTTGTCGAAAATGATCTCTTCCAGCACATCTTCGATGAGATTATCACTCAGTGCATGTCCCATGGACTAATAGACGGGGAGCATCTTACTGTAGATGCTACCAACATTGAGGCAAACGCTTCCTTCAAAAGTTTGGAGCCTATTGTTGTGGAGTTCAAACCCGGCGAATACATAAATATCCTCGAAAAGGAAAACCCTATCGATGATACCCCGTATGAACCGGGGGAGGATTATTCCCACAGGGGACAGAAGATCAGTAACGATACCCACCGGTCCCGGACAGACCCCGATGCGAGGCTCTCACGGAAAACATCGACCGGCTCACGGCTTTGCCATTCCGCCACCTATGTTATGGACAACCGAAGCAGGATTATAGTAGGGGCGGATATCGGAGGTCCCGACAGAAAAACAGATCGTGAAAAGGCATTTTCCGAGTTGCAGAGGATAAAATGGAGACACAATATCATGCCGAAAACATTGGGGGCGGATAAAGGATATGCAGTAGGTGAATTCATCCATGACCTTATCAATGAATGCATCATTCCCCATATTCCGGTTGTCTCCTCCTGGGATAAACGTAACCCCGGTATCTACCCGATAGCGAAGTTTACCTATGATGAAAAAAAGGATATCTTTCTGTGTCCCCAGGGGAAAGAACTCTCATACTGGGGTATCCATAAACACAGCAAACAACATGTCTATCGGGCAAGAAAAAAAGACTGCTCCATCTGTCCCGTCAAATCAGAATGCACAAAAGACATAGCCAGATCACTCAGTTATCATATCTATGAAGATGCCATTAAGAAGACTCGGGAACTCAGTAAAACCAAAGGGTATTATATATCCCAGAGGATGAGGAAAAAGATAGAGGAACTTTTCGGTGAGGCAAAGGAGTTAATGGGGTTCAGGAGGGCAAAATTCAGAAAAAGGAAATGGATCAAGGAACAAATACTCATGACAGCTACCGTACAGAATATAAAAAGGATGGTAAAGATGCTCTCACGGGGAGACTCTAAGAAGGAAATTGCAAGGAACGGCAGTATGTCAGGCTGCTGTAAAGCGTTTATTGATTGTTTTCGATTCTGTTTAAATCAAAGAGATTCTTTAATAATCAGCCAACAAGCTTTACGATGAAAGAGAGTTTTTCAACAGGCTGTTGACAAGGGACAAGTCTTTCTCAATTTTCTGTATCTCCTGATATACTTGACTATTTTGTAACTATTCAGCATCCCAAACAATTGTAGCATCGAGGCAATTATTCCTGTGTCATAAATGGAGGTTGTTTTCCCTCAAATAACAGGCGTAACGATTCCGACGCTGTGAGCACCTGCTTGTGCAGGTGGATAGGGGGATTTGGGGTCGGACCAAGCTAACACATTGAAATCAGGAGTTTTATGCATGGAAAATGGCCAATTTCAAGGCTTAAAGTGCTGTTTTTGGTGCGATTAGTAAAAGCATTGTTGCTTTGTTGTTTTGCAATCAGGATGTTGTTCATAAAACCAAACATTTCTTGTGGTAATCGATGATCACGGTCAAAAGGCCCTATGCTTGCTTTGTAGGTGTGTGCAATCCCCGCCAATATGCCAATATTTATGATAAATTTCCGTTTATTATGGGTTGAAAGGTGCAGATTTTTGATCGTGATTTTTTCAGCAGGAGATGGTGTTTGCAACTTCCTAAAAGCAAGCACAGAGGAGTTTTCTTCACAATACAAGACTTTAAGTGGTAATGGAGAAAATCATAATAATTTTTTTTCAATCTGCGGTAATCGCAGAAAAATGTGAAGAAAAAGAGCGGTCATAGGCATAGTTGAAAAAACTGATATTTCAAGACCCAGGTATGTTTCTTTTTGTAGGGGAAGATGGTAAAAGGGACAGTTACGTTGTGGTCCTTGCGGCGAAGAATTTCTCCAGAACATCCATGACAATCTTCTTATCAAGCTCTTTGTCGGTCCATAATTTGAAAGCAAGAGTGGCTTGATGAACGAGCCATTCCATACCCGGCAATATGCTGCATCCTTTCTCCTCACCTTCAGACAGGAGCTTTGTCTTTTCGGGAAGATATATGGCATCGAGAACTCTTGTGCCCGAAGGGATAAGGGCCTTTGGAAGGGGCGAAGCATCCGCGTTGGGATACATGCCGACGGATGTGGTATTCACGATAATATCACTGGCCGGGAGATATTCCTCTAATGTACTATCATTAAGAGCGTCGGCGATAAGATGTAAGTCCGTTTTGTCTGAAAAGAAATCCCTTAGAGCGTATGCCCTGTCAATCCCTCTGTTCAGAATCACGATCTCTTCTGTCTTGTGAAAAAGAAGGGCTGCTATCACGGCTCGTGCAGCGCCGCCGGCTCCGAGAACCACTGCCTTTTGAGATCCCTGAGGGAGACCAAGTTTTTCGAGGGAATAACGAACCCCGGCAACATCCAGATTGTATCCTGATCTCTTCCCATTTTCAAAAACCACCGTATTTACCGCACCGGTCAGCCTGGCGGCCTCATCTGTCTCATCCATGTACTTGTACGCCAATTCCTTGAGGGGCACCGTGACGGTCATGCCCCGGACACCTAATGCTTGAAGGCCCTTCATCCCGACACTCAAGTCGTCAGGATGAAGGGCAAAGGGAACGAATACAAGATTGAGGCCGTGGACCTCAAATCCGGCGTTATGAATTGCAGGGGAGAGTGAATGAGCGATGGGATATCCTATTATGCAATATACACCCGTCTCTCCGGTAACTATCATCTTTTGTCCCTGCGGGAAGGCGAATGAATTGTAAGACCGGCCGGTTTTTCCCGTTTGTCCTTCTCTGTTGATGCCGCACCCTGCCCAAAAATCCGGAAGTTACCGATGCTCTTCCTTCGCTGAATTATGTCATCAAACCGGTTTGTCAATTTCATCATCAACGTTCCCTGGTCCTCCCGATCCGGGCCATCGCGTCCACTGTCCGGTCTATATCCTCTCCAACGTTTAGAGGCCCAAGACTGAACCGAACAGCTCCACGCGGAGAGGTTCCGAGAGTCTCGTGAACAAGTGGTGCACAGTGAAGTCCTACACGGACTGCAATCCCGAAGTCGGCATCCAGAATGGCTCCGACGTCTTCCGGGTCCATACCTCGGACGTTGACCGTCAGTATTGCAACATGATTTGAAAGGTCCTCTGCGCAGTACATCTCGATCCCTTCAAGCGAGGACATACCGTCCCGAAGCGCGACCAGAAGTTCCATTTCCCTGTTGTGAATAGATTGAATACCCATTCCCTCCAGGAAATCAAGCCCTTCGGAAAGACCGATAATACCGAGGAGGTTGAGAGTCCCGGCCTCCAGCCTGTAGGGAAAGGTCTGTGTGTGAACCGGGCTTATTGACTCGAAACCGGTGCCGCCGAAACGCGTGGACTTTATTTCAATCCCCTCATTCAGAACAAGGCCGCCGACACCCGTTGGTCCGAGCAGGGACTTGTGACCGGTAAAGGCCACCGCGGCAATCTGTGAGAACTGCATATCAATAGGAATCACCCCGGCGCTCTGGGCGGCATCAATAAGCAAGGGTACGTCGCGCTCCCGGCAGCGGTGGGCGATTTCCGTAACCGGCTGGATGGTTCCCAGAACGTTAGATGCATGGCACAGGACAACAAGCCTGGTGTTGGGTCTGAGCGCCGCAATAATATCGTCCGGATTGACAAAGCCCTTACCATCGAAGGAAACAAGGTCGTATTCTATAATACCTTTCTGCCGGAGGTGGAAAAGCGGTCGAAGCACGGAGTTGTGTTCCAGTTTGGTAGAGACGACATGATCCCCCGGACGGAGCATTCCTTGAAGGGCTATATTCAGTGCGTCGGTGGCATTGCCCGCAATAATAACCCTGTCCGCATTGGGAGCCCCAAAAAAATGGGCTACTTTCCGCCTTGTTTTGCTGACCAATTCCGATGCCTCTGCAGCCAGATCATAGCTTCCCCGGCCTGGAGAAACACCGTGCCTGGCATAAATATCTATCATCCTGCTCAGGATTGCCGCAGGCTTCGGAAAAGTCGTTGCCGCGTTGTCTAAATATATCAGTTTATCTGCCATCGCAGCTCTCATGCGCACGATTTCGGATTGGGGAGACCGGCCACGCGTCGGGCGCAACGGCGAATCCCTTCGGGAAAAAGGGCCTCAAGTTCCATGAGACTCATTCCGACTCCCACTTTGAGATCTCGGTTCAAAGGAGCCCGGCCGTGATAAGAAAAATATTCCTTCAAGAATCGGATAACAAGCCATTGGGTATCACTCAATTTGTCAATACCGCACTCGGATGCAAGTGCTTCGGCTACGTCTTCGGTCCAGTCCTCTACGTACCATAAGAAGCCCTCCTGATCGACGGCGATCTCCCTGCCTGCAATTGTACAGAACCGCTGTTGCATGTCGCCCGGTTGCTGATGGGAGACCGGATAATCGCTCATCTGGCCTGTCCCACAATTATGTCTCGTAAAAACCGCATGGGTAGACCTGCAAAAGTATTAGAACCACAAGTCCCCGTTTCGAAACGTTGCTGTAAGATCAACACGTTGTTCCGGCACAGTTGTCACTTCCTGGCAGCCAAGGCCGCCTTGATCTTGTCAGGTGTGGCGGGCAGATCGTAGATCCTCGCGCCGCACGCATCATGAATAGCATTCGTCACCGCAGGAGCAGTGCATACCATAGTCATTTCGCCTACACCTGTAGCCCCTAAGGGTCCTTTTCGGCGGGGAGTCTGATTGATAATCACATCCATGTCAAAAGCTGTCTTCATAGTGGGGAACTTGAATGTGAACCAGTCTTTTGTCTGGCCGTGGACATACTCTTCCCTGAGGGCAAATCCCACCCCCTGATCCATACCACCATGTAACTGACCTTCCAGGTTCTGGGGATTAATGACGGTGCCTGAATCCACTGCGGTTGTTACCCTTATGACACGCACTTCACCTGTATCGGTATTTACCTCCACCTCGGCCATCTGAATCGCATGGACACGCGATTCAAAGGAAGGCCCCTGGCCGGTCTCAGGATCCAGAACCGCTTCCTTGCCCTCCGCGACCTTGGAGCCCACGTAGTGGGTAGGCTTGCCGGCCTTTACCAAACCCTCGTATGTGCTGACACCGGCCTCCTCCATAGTTTTTTTCAGTTGCTCGATAGCAAGAACGAGGGAACCACCTGCCATGTAAGTCATTCTGCTGGCTGCTGCAGGCCCCATTCCTGTTGTATGATCGGTGTCTCGCGTAACCAGACGGACCTTATCCATAGGTATACCGGTGAGGTGCGAGGCGATCTGTGTGAGCATGGAATCGTTGCCTTCCCCCGGGTCTGCAACCGCGGCGTAAATCGTAATACCGTCATCAGGATCAAGCTCTAAGGCGACCCGGCCAACGTCCGCCGGGCCTCCAACGCCGAAGGCATGGCAGCCGAGGCCGACTCCCCGTCTGATCGAACCGTTTTTCCAGGCCGCCGCTTCCTTTTTTGCCCGTTCGTAGGCGGGTCTGATTGCATCACAAAGCTCCGGAAAGGGCCACTGGTCGTACACCATACCAGTGGATACACTCTGACCCGGCAGAAGTGAATTCAGACGCCGAAACTCCAGAGGATCGATGCCGAGCTTCTCGGCCAGCATGTCTATCGCCGATTCCAACGCAAAAGTTATCTGTGGAGGACCGGCTCCCCTGGCTGCACCTCCTGCGGGGTTATTTGTATATACAAGGCGTGCCAAGGCGGTGATGTTGGGAATATTATAGGAACCTGAGAGCATCCACAAAGAACGTTTGACAATGATTATTCCAATTATTTGATAGGCCCCATTATCAACAATATAATCGATATCGAAAGCGGTCAGTTTGCCATCTGCCGAGGCGCCAAGCTTGACCTTCATGTCAAAGGGGTGTCGTTTGCTGGACATGAGCATGGATTCGGCAAGACTGGGGATATACCTCACAGGGCGTCTGAAATGGAGCGCCGCTGCACCGGAAATAGCCTCAGATGTCATAGCCAGCTTTTGACCAAAATTCCCTCCTGAAAAGGCCTCTTCGTAACGGACATTTTCATATCCCAAGGCCTCCTGCAGGTTAGACATGTGTAAATGTATATTGATGCTTCGCCCGACTACCACCAACTGAGAGTCTTCTCCGTCACCCTCAATGTAGGCGACCGTAGCTTCCGGTTCTAAGGGGGCCTGATGGTTGCATTGCGTGGAAAAGTGTCCCTCCACCACGGCAACTGACTCTGCCATAGCCTTTCCGGCATCACCCTTGATCTGGGGCTGGCGGAAGCAAAGATTTGGCCATTCGCTGTGCAGTTGGATCGCGTCGGGGGCCATTGCTTGTTCAGGGGTCTTGAGAACAGACAACGGATCGTAGGCAACCTTGATGGCAGCTGCAGCGATGAGGGCCTGTTCCTTGGTGTGGGCCGCTACTATTGCAATGGCATCTCCAAGGCAATAGACTTTGTCTTCAGCCAGGATGGGCTGATCCCCATAGACGACCTTGATTCGATTGGTACCTTTAATGTCCTTGGCAGTCATAACTCCAACAACTCCCGGCATCTTCTCAGCTACGGAGGTGTCGATGGATGTAATCATTGCGTGGTGCTCCGTACTGCGGTGTACCGCCACTTCGAGGGCATTCTGAAGCTTGATATCAGCCGAAAACTCAGCACGGCCGCAGGCCTTGAGCATAGCAGAAGGACGAGGGTGTGAAACCCCGATCTTCGGGCCATTCGGGTCAGGTCTGACCGCGTCGGGCGTCATTTCTCCCCGGATAAACAGGCCAGCCAGTTTAACCGCATCAATGATTTTCAGGTAACCTGTGCAACGGCAGAGATTGTGTTCGAGAGCCTTCTTTATTTCCTGGTCATTGGGATTCGGATTGCGGTCCAGTAGGGCCTTTGATGCCATAATTAAACCTGGTGTGCAGAAGCCGCACTGGACAGCCCCGGAAAGGACGAAGGCCTCCTGAATGAAATGAGGATTGTCCGGCGTACCGAGACCCTCCACGGTAATAACGTCAGCGCCGTCAAGTTTTGCGACTTTCTGCAGGCATGATCGAACCGCTTTGCCGTTTACAATGACCGTGCACGCGCCGCACTGCCCTTTTCGGTCACAAGACTGCTTGGCGCCAGTCAATCGGAGGTCTTCTCTCAACAGGTCGAGAAGGATGCGATCCGGTTCAACTATGAACTGATACCATGCTCCATTGACCTTCAGTTTCACTTTGTTCATATAGTATCCTCCTTATCCTATTAAAGGGCGCCCTCATATATCAGCTTAACGTCGTTTTCCGACGGGTCTCTCGGGTTGGGGACAAAGAGTCTCGCCTGTTTTAGTCCGCCCGCTACAAGCTTCGGCAGATCGCTTTTCTTTACACCGTAGTCGGTGAGTTTGTATGAGATATTAACGATTGTGAGCAGGTTTTTGATGGCATCTACGGACTTCCTGGCTGCCTCATAAGGTGAGAGACCATCTATATTCTCTCCCATGGTTTGGGCTATACGGGCATACTTCTCCATATTTCCCATGAAGTTGAAGTTCACGATGTGGGGGAGCATAATAGCATTGGATTTACCGTGTGCCATATGAAAGTCAGTGCCAAGAGGATAGGATAGGCCGTGTACCGCCCCGAGACCGCCGCTTGTAAAGGCCATGCCGGCAATGCATGCGGCAAAGAGCATGTTGTATCTTGCCTGAACGTTCGTGCCTTTGGAGTAAGCTATGGGGAGGTTATGAGCAATGAGACTGATTGCCTGAAGGGCCAGTACCTCCGCAAAGGGGGTGGTGTTGACCGAGACATAGGATTCGACCGCATGAACCAGGGCGTCGAAGCCGGTGTCTGCTGTCACGGAAGGAGGCATGGAAAGCGTCAGCATGGGATCGAGAAGGCCCACCTCGGCGAGGTTATAGTTCGTATAGATAACCTTCTTTGTATTATCCGTTTCATCGGTAACTACGAAGACCCGGGTTACCTCACTTCCTGTCCCGGCTGTGGTAGGGATGAGTATCTTGGGGATACCGCGTTTTGGAACCATGTCGATGCCCGTGTAGTCGAGTACCTTCCCTTTGTTTGTGGCAACAATGGAGACGCCTTTTGCCACATCGAGGGAACTGCCGCCTCCAAAGCCTATGATTGTGTCACATTTGTTGTCAATAGCTGCTTTAGCGCCTGCATCTACCACTCTTGCAGGGGGTTCCGGCTCTACCTTATCGAAGACTTCATACTTGATACCCTGGTTCTTGAGGGCATCAAGTATCACCTGAACCAGTCCTGCCTGAACAACACCGGGATCTGTAACGATAAGGACCTTTTTGCCCCCGAGGGTCTTCACTTCAGATCCCGCCTGCTGGGCAGCACCCTTGCCAAGAATCACCTTGTTGGGGGAAAAGAAAATACTTGTCTTTTCAATTTCACTAAATGCCTTATTCACGATACACCTCCGTCAACTATTTTTTTTGAATTTTTCCCTCAGGGTACCAAAGATCCCTTTCGGGAGAAACATGATCAGAACAACCAGAGCGATGCCATAGATGATCTGGGATATGCTTGTGTACGTTCCGCCATAGGCTGCCCTTATATACTCTTCGAGGGAGACGATAATGGCCGAACCTATGAAGGGTCCCCAGAGAGTGAACATACCTCCCAGAATAGCCTTAAAGGGGATGGAAAGAGACATCCCCACACCGCAGACGGTCTCAGGGGAAAGGTAAAGGAGATACTGGGCGTAGATAGTGCCCCCCATGGCGGTGAAGAATGTGCTGAGCATGGTAATGGCCATCTTGTTCTTGATGATATTGACTCCAAGGGAAGATGCGGCGAGTTCATCCTCGCCGATCGCCATCAGGGCTTTCCGCATGTCGCTCCTGTCAATCAACCACCAGACGAAGAGGACAAGACAAAGAGCCGCGAGGGCAATATAGTAAAAGTAGATTCTATTATCGAACTGGAAAAGCCAGGGCGACGTCCCCACGGATCTGACTGTCAGGCCCAGAGACCCACCCGTCACTTCCCTGAAAGCTACAACAAGGAGTGCCACCAGTTCAGCCACAGCGAGGGTAACCAGGGCAAAATAGTCTCCGATTACACCGAAACGAAAGCATGCATACCCGAGGACGGCTCCCATAAAACAGGCTGCCGCGCCTCCCGCAAACATGCCTATCCAGGGTGAGAGCCCAAAATGATTGAAAAGGAGGACAGTGACATAGGCCCCCGTTCCCATGAAGGCCCCGTGTCCCAGAGAGACAAGATAAAAGCGGCCCATAAAGGACCAGGCAGTGGCCACAATGGACCAGATGAAGATGATGGTCACCACGTTGATTATATATGTTGAGATTGGCAGCATGGGCAGGATTACGAGACACACGAAGAGGACGGCAGGTATCACTTTTCCGATCTTTCCCACGCCGTTCATGATGACACCCCTGTTCCAAGGATGCCTTGCGGCCGTATGAGCATAACGAGAATGAAGATAACGAGAACAACTATCTCGGCAACCTCAGTTGAAGTAAGTGCCGCGGCCACAGAAGTGATGATCCCGATGAGAAAAGCACCGATGAAACCGCCAAGGAGATTGCCCATACCGCCCAGTACCACGATAATAAATGCGGTCAGAGTAAAAGCCGAGCCAAAATGGGGATGAACGGTATAGATGGGAACAAAGAAGGCGGCTACAATAGCCGTGAGGATTCCCCCCAGCGCCATGGTCACATAGTAGACCATTTTGGGGTTAATACCCATGAGTTTTGCAACCTCAGTGTCCTGGGCAACAGCCCTGATTGCCAGACCAAGATAGGTTTTGTTGAGGAAGAGATAAAGCAGTCCCTAAAGCAGTCCCATGACTACCAGTGCCCCGATGAAGGCAATAAAGCTGGAAGCTCTGATGAAAATATTACTAATCTCGATGACGGGGAGATCAAAGGGAATGCCCCGGTAATCTGCCCCCCACACAAAGAGGGCAAAGTTTTCGAAGACTACAATCAGGCTTGCGAGCGCAAGGAGTTGATTGAGTCGAAGTGCAGTCAGGAGGGGTCTGATGACCACAAACTGGGTCAGGAACCCGACAAGTCCCATTACTACGATGGCGAGAAAGATGGCGAGAAAGATGGGCAGCCCTAACTGTTCGTAGAACATATAAATTATGTAGAACCCCATCATGACGAATTGGCCGTAAGCGAGGTGAATGATCTTCACGACCCCAAAGATGAGGTTGAGGCCGAGAGCAAGGAGTGCAAAAACCCCCCCAAGCAATATTCCGTTGATAAGTGCGTTTAGTAGTTGTTCACCCATAGTATCCCCTAAATGCCCAAGTAAGCTTTTCTGATATACTCGTTCTTGTCGAACTCCTCTTTGCCGCCCTCGAATACCAGTTTGCCGGATTCGAAAAGATATGCGTAGTTTGCAAGCTGTAAAGCCTTGACAGCATTCTGCTCCACCATAAGGATGGAATATCCCCGTTCTTTGATCTGCTCCACGAAGTTGAAGATGCCCTGGATTACCTTTGGGGCCAACCCGGCCGAGGGCTCATCGAGTATGAGAAGCTTCGGTTTTGACATAAGACTTCGCGCTACGGCAAGCATCTGTCGTTCGCCACCGCTCATAGATCCTGCTATCTGTGTCTGCCTTTCCTTTAGTCTCGGAAAGAGAAAGAAGACCTCTTCCAGGGACTCCCGAAACTGCTTCCGCACCCTCGGGAGGTAGCTCCCTATCTTCAGGTTTTCGTACACGCTCAGGCCGGGGAAAAGTCTCCCGCCCTCTGGCACAAGGGCTATTCCTGCTGCCGCTATCTCATGTGCCTCTTTCGTGTCGACCCGTTCGCCATCGAGATAGATTTCGCCGCTCCGTATCCGCTCAAGTCCGGAGATAGCCTTCATAAGGGTTGTCTTTCCGGATCCATTCGGGCCGAGAACAATAGTAGTCTGTTTGGACTTGAC
>JAPLKA010000033.1 GCA_026388315.1 Pseudomonadota bacterium
ATTCAACTTTCGGATTTGATTGAACGGTATAACCGGAACGCAGAGGCTTACAGGTCAACTCAATACAATGAGACCCAGCTCCGGCGGGAATTCCTCGACCCTTTCTTTGATGCCCTCGGCTGGGATGTGGAGAATAAGCATGGCTATACCGAGGCATATAAAGATGTAGTTCACGAAGATGCGATAAAGATAGGCGGTGTTACAAAAGCGCCGGACTACAGCTTCCGTATCGGCGGCACGAGGAAGTTTTTTGTGGAGGCGAAAAAGCCGTCCATTCGCATAAAGGATGACCCTGAACCAGCCTTTCAGCTCCGCCGCTACGCATGGTCAGCGAAACTGCCCCTTTCCATACTCACCAATTTTGAAGAATTTGCCGTCTATGACTGCCGTATAAAACCTGACAAAACCGATAAGGCGTCAACCGGGCGCATCCTGTACTTTACCTGTGCTGAATATGAGAAACATTGGGTGGAAATTGCGTCCATCTTCTCACGTGAGGCAGTGCTTAAAGGTTCCTTCGATAAGTATGCCGAGTCAACCAAAACAAAGAAAGGCACTGCGGAAGTGGATGCTGCCTTTCTGAAAGAAATCGAATCCTGGCGGGAGATGCTCGCCCGCACCTTGGCGCTTCGCAATCCCGACCTGTCACAGCGCAATCTCAATTTCGCTGTTCAAACAACCATTGACCGCATTATCTTCCTTCGCATCTGTGAAGACAGAGGCATTGAAGACTACGGGCGTCTGCTTGTGCTCCAGAACGGCACGAATGTATACGAAAGGCTCTGTCAGTTGTTCCGCCGGGCCGATGAGCGTTACAATTCAGGATTGTTCCATTTCCGTGAGGAAAAAGGCCGCCCTGAACCACCAGATGATTTGACGCTCAATCTCCTCATAGACGATAAGGTCATCAAAGAGATTATTAAAAATCTCTACTACCCTGACAGCCCCTATGAATTTTCAGTCCTTTCGGCGGATATCCTGGGTCAGGTCTATGAACAGTTTCTCGGCAAGGTGATACATCTTACGGCAGGGCACAGGGCGGTAATCGAAGATAAGCCGGAGGTAAAAAAGGCAGGCGGTGTCTACTATACCCCACGCTACATCGTAGACTATATCGTGAAAAACACCGTTGGAAAACTTCTTGAAGGCAAGACGCCGAAACAGGCGGCAAACATAAAGGTACTCGATCCTGCCTGCGGCTCAGGCTCTTTCCTCATCGGCGCCTATCAGTATCTCCTTGACTGGCATCGCGATTGGTACAGCTCTCATACACCAGAAAAACTGGCAAGAGGTAAATCACCTGCCCTGTATCAGGCGTCAGGGGGCGAGTGGAGACTCACAACAAGCGAGAGAAAGCGCATACTCCTCAACAATATCTTCGGCGTGGACATTGACACCCAGGCAGTAGAGGTTACAAAGCTTTCCCTTCTACTGAAAGTACTGGAAGGCGAGACCGAACAATCCATATCACAACAGATGGCGCTCTTCCATGAGCGGGCGCTCCCGGACCTCAGCGACAACATAAAATGCGGCAACTCGTTGATAGGGCCTGATTTTTACGACGGCAGGCAAATGGGTCTATTTGATGATACGGAACGCTACCGGATCAATGTCTTTGATTGGAAAAAGGAATTTCCCGAGATCATGGAGGCAGGAGGTTTCGATGCGGTGATAGGCAATCCGCCGTATGTACGACAGGAGGGGTTGGGCGAATTGAAGCAGTACTTCCAGAAGCATTATAAAGTTTATGATGCTTCTGCAGACTTGTATGTCTATTTTATTGAGAAAGGCATATCGCTCCTCAAAGACCAGGGCATGTTCTCTTACATAGTTGCCAATAAATGGATGCGTGCAAACTACGGCGCAACACTAAGAAAGTGGCTTAAAGCACAGTATATGGAGGAAATCATCGATTTCGGCGATCTTCCGGTTTTTCAGAAGGCGACCACCTACCCCTGTATCATCCGTGTATCAAAAAATAAGCCAAAAAAGGAATGTAACATTGTCGCTGTGAAAACGCTGGAGTTCATCAGTCTCGATGACTATGCAAAAACGGAAGGTTACCCCATCGACCGCACAAAGCTGAACGACAACGGCTGGTCTCTTTCCGATGACCGCACCGAAGAACTGCTCACGAAGATCAAGCAGCAAGGTGTACCGCTTGGCGAATATGTGAAAGGGGGAATCTTCCGGGGAGTGCTAACCGGCCTGAACGAAGCATTTGTGATAGACACCGAAACGCGGGCGCGACTCATCGCAGAAGACCCGAAGAGCGCAGAGATTATAAAGCCCTTTCTCATGGGCCGCGATATCAAACGGTATCAGTCACCTGCAAGCGATAGATTTCTGATCTTTACAAGGAGAGGTATTAATATCAAAAATTATCCTGCTATCGACAAACACTTGGGCCAGCTTAAAGACAAACTCATGCCAAAGCCAAAAAACTTTACCGGTAGTAACTGGAAAGGCCGTAAACCAGGTTCTTACCAGTGGTATGAAATACAGGATGCAATCGATTATTACATGGAGTTTGAAAAACCTAAAATTATTTATGCTGAAATAGCAACAAGAGGCCAATTCACGCTCGACACTACAGGCAACTACTCAGAAACAACAACCTATATTCTCGGAACTGAGGACAAATACCTTTTAGGCATACTTAATTCAACGCTCTGGACGTTTTTATTTTCTAAGATAAGTTCTGAAATCAGGGGAGGTTTTTACCGGTGGAAACGTCAGTACATGGCGCCTTTGCCCATCCGCTCAATCGACTTTTCCAACCCCTCCGATTCTGCCCTCCATTCCCGCATGGTCGCCCTCGTCGAGCAGATGCTTACCCTCCACAAACAACTTGCCGATGCAAAAACGCCCCATGATAAAACCGCCACCCAGCGCCAGATTGACGCCGCCGACCGGCAGATAGACAGGCTTGTGTATGAGTTATACGCACTGACTGAAGAAGAAATAAAAATAGTGGAAGAGTAGTGAGATGGTTCTTCCGACTTAGCTGTAGGTAACCGAAAACCGACGTTCCACCTACAAACAAATAGAATACAGCGATTGGAATAATAATAATTACGGATTAAAAGAGAGGATAATTCCTTTTTCTATCCAAAGCTTAACACATAAATTGAGCAGATTTTTTGGAGTGACAGATCATGAAACACTATTATCTTATTCACTTCGTTCATCGCGATCGTCAACAACAAGCCTAACCTTTTGCCTATCTTGCCACAGGGCATCAAAAAACAAGACACGGCACCAATGTTTTTTACCGTATCGACATACCTCCCTGCCCGGCAGCAGCGCTCTGCATAATCTCCTCCACTTTATTCTTGTCAAGCCTGCCGGTATTGGTTGATATTGCACTTCCGCCCTTAAACACCATCAGGGTCGGAACCCCCTTGACTGCCAATTGTCTGGCAAGGTTTTTGTTCTCGTCTACATTGACGTTGACAAACTTCACCTTGCCGGCGTACTTAATGCTTTCCGCCTCGACGATGGGAATGGATTCGCTGCAGGGCTGGCACCCGCTGTTCCAAAACATCACCACCACCGGCAGACTCTCCTTGAGCACTTCAGCCTCGAACTCATCCTCTTCGATCTCTACTATTTGTGAGCGGAACATATCTTTTTTACAGGGCACCATACGCTGCGGATTTACTCCCGGCGATTTCACAAAAAGCATAACCATATCCCCGCCTGTCCGATCTTTGGAAACCCGTCCATAGAGTCTCGCCGTAGTGCTCCTCTGCATGGCAGTCTGGGTGCTGGTCTCGATAGTCCTGAAAAAGTCAACAAGCTTCATCCCTACAACTGATTGTTTATCAACGCCGACTATCTTGTCTCCCCGCTCCAGGCTGCTTTTGGCGACCCTCGTTCCGGGATAAACCTCAAGCACCGCGATGCCGTCTGCCATCGAGACAAATTTGACGCCCGGCAGGCCGACCTTACGCTTGATTGCCATCAACTCGTTCATCCGGGTTATCTCCCCCTCGACCTTGACCTGGTCGGTCTCACCCGGCGCCAGGGCCAGGTACGCACGGTACTCCTTGATGGCCTTGGCCGGCTTGTCCGTTTCCGCGGCCAGTTGTGCTAAATTGTAGTGGATATCGGGCCATTTAGGGGCCAGGGCGGCGGCGGCCTCAAATTCGGTCATGGCAGCAAGGAAATCGGCAGGTTTTTCAGCCTTTTCGATCAAGGCGATTCCGGACTTGAATCGCTCTTTTGCTGCTTCTGGGACTTCCTGCTGGCTCCAGACAGGCAAAGCGACAGACAGGCATAAAATTGATATCAAGATACATTGTCTAGTGATGGTTTTCATGGCGTTAATCCTTTCGTAATCTGTTATTGTTTGGCGGCATTGGCCATCTTGCCCACCTCGTTCAGGGCGTTGAGTTCCAACTGCAGCCTATTGACTCCGGCATCGGCCTCGTTTTTCAGGTTGGTTGCTTCTTCCAGTTCCTTCATGGCTGCGGCCACCAGATCGTCGGGAGCCTGGCTGTTTTTCAGCTCCTCTACTTTTTGCTGTTTTTCAGCAACCTTGTCGACAGCTCCCCGCTGCTTTTCCTTGGCCTGCTCAATCATGGGGATGCGCAGACTTACCTCCTCGATGATGCTTTCGTAAAGCTCGCTGCGGAAGTTATCGGCAGGCGACGGCTCGGACGGTTGGGGAAGCGCTTTGGCACATTCGGCCATGGAGACGGCATCCGGCTTTTCGGCAAAACGGCTGTAATTCCTAGCGTTATTTTCGTCTCCCTCCAGAGAGGCCTTGGCGGCCTTCATTCCCCAGTAGGCATTGCAGCTCAACTGCTGCATGGCAGTTGACTGGCGGCCCGTAGCCGCTGTGTCCACCCCCTTCATCCCTGCAAGAAGTCTGGCTTTGCTCTCACTCACCTTTTTCTTCTCCATCTCCAGGTATTGTGCCTCCATTTCGCCAATCTGCTTCTGCACCTTGACCTGCCATTCGACCTTGACCCGCTCCCATTCTGCTTGCTGCGCAGCGATCTGCTGAGGGGTAGGGCCTGTTTGCTCCTGTTGCGCTGGGGCATTTACCGAATTCATAAAAGCGCTCGCGAAATTGTTCATGGCGCCCTGGAGGATCTGCATCCCCATCGTATTCTTGCTGTAACCCCCTTTTTTCGATGACTTCCCGTATGAGGTCTTGCTGGAAGGCCCATTACAGATTATTCGCCCGCCTTTACAATAACATGGAATCCCCTGCTGACGATAAAGCTGTGTCGTCCCATCGCAATCCATCGTTGCCGTTAGGGCAAATGCGGGTCGCATTTCAAATGTTGTCAAAAGCAGAAAAACAACAGCGGGGATCAGTATTGAATACTTAAAAAGTCTTGAATTTAACATGGCTGCCTCTTTTATCGCATCGCATAAAACGTTTCCGTCACCTTTTCGAAAACAGGGAGAAACTCCTGGAACTTTTCAACAGGAGCAGAGTAGCACAGAGCGTAGAAGCCTGATTCTGCGGTGAGCACCGCAAAACGTTCCTTGACCGGCACAGGCCTTTCCATCATCTCCCGCCTTTCATAAACACTTGCCGCATCTCCGCTGGTGGGCTTATCGAAGAAACCACGGTCATTACGAATCGGCACAAATTCATTTCCGAGACGTTCAAATGCCATGGCCTTTCTGCCGGAGATCATAGTCGGCACTACCGGGCCATAGCTGCTGCCTTCGAGCGCTACTCCCAGAGCAGGCTGCGAAAACAATCTCATGTAGTGGTCAACGGATTTGTAGAGCATATTCCCTTTCGCGTAATAATACACGGATATCTTGACAGGAATCTCCCCGTTCCACGGTCCTTGAAGTTTGACCCCGTAGGCTTTCCTTTCCTCTTGCGAAAGTCCGAAGATAGGATCATATCTCGACCAGTCAGCCGGGACCTCGCACGAAAAATAATCTCCGACTGTCAACGGCACAAATGATTTCCGAAAAGACGGTCTTTCGCTCAGAGCGCCGGGTTCTTCTGCTGTGGCAGTCTGCAAAGACAACAATACAGAGATGCATAGCAATAAACATAAAAGGCATCTTATGAAGATCGTCCGTAAAAAAACAAAACCTTCTATTTCTTTCAAAATCGTGTTTGTTTTTTTATAATAATTTACTTTCATCAGTAACAAGTATAGGTTAGCTGGAATTGCATGTCAATAATCATGTCAATAAAAGGTTAATCGAGAAAAGTGAGGTGCCGTATGGTATATTTTTCTTTAGCGGCCTATTTGGGAACATCATACAAAGGGGTGATGATAAAGTTTTTGTCATCGCTGTAAAAATTAGCAGGACTATAGTGAATGCCCAGGAGCTTCTTGAGGAGACTATCGGTTTCCGGAAGCTTAAGGCCGGAATTGACCAAAGCCCAGCGGGAAGCTTCAGAACAAACCATATTGTCATTGCCGTAGAGACCAAAGCCGGTCTGATCTTATGATGTTGCCCGACTTATTTACCTTGATTTGCGCTTCCTTTTTTGATAATTCCTTGGCGGCTTCCCAAAGTTTAGCTGCATCAACTTCTTTCACAGGTTGCGCAACCAGGGCATCACGATGGCTGTAAGTTTTCAGGAATTCCGCTTCACTGATTACGTGAGCCCCTCCTCCGGGTGTATGATCCAGAAAGAGTTTCTTGCCGTTAACTTCTTTAAGATAGACTAAAGCGTGCGAAGCAGGCGATAACGAGACAGAAGCAATTCTATCTCCCGTATCAATCCAGAATGCGCTGTCTTTAATTGTATCCCAGAAGGATTTATCCTCCGGGGAGATCATTAACACGTCACCGGGTTTGAGCATGTCATACTTCGTTGGGGGCAGAGGAGGCGGAGCATTCGTCTTTAACGATGCATAGATCGGATCAATATAGGGGTTTCGTTTCGCGAGCTGTTCCTCGATGAGCTGTTTCTCGTTCTTTGTCCATTCCGCCCTATCGTTCTCGAGTTCGACCTGCTCCACCTTGGCTTCAAGGTTTTTGCCGCCCGTTTTCAAGGATGCAAGGACTTCTTCAGCCTTTTTTTTATTACGCTCTGTCAAATCTTTCCTCTCTTGGTTCTTTGTTCTTGCTTCGCTCGCTGTGCGCAACGCCTGCCGCGCAATCATTTCAGCCTGGGCATTACCTTTTTGCCTTGCCTGTCTTATAATGTCTTCAGATTTCCTGATAGTGTTTTCAGATTTCTGAATCTCAAGATCGCATTTATTAATATCTTCCGCTGCGTTGTCCTTCATCCTCTCCAGCTTGAACATCACGCCAAGCAGCCAGTTAGTCTTTTGTACATCGGAATCTTGTGCGAAAGAGATACCACAAAAGATTAACAGAAGGAAAACCGATAGAATATACATACCTGTTTTTTTCCTGCTTATCATTTGTCTTCCTCCATTGCATAGTTTCAGAGTTCTATTTCTCACCACTTCCCTTCCCTATCCATCATAAGCTCCCATTTGTAAATCCCGTCCTTCAACTGGCGGGTGTTTGGTGCGTTAGGATAAAGGTCAATATGGATGTTCATATATCTTTTGGCTGATTTGCAGTTTTTCGGTTCCCCATATACAAAGGCTGTGTTGAAATAGAGTAACATGCCGTCAATTATTGTACCACATGTACCACATGTTGAGTTAAAATTCTTGGTATTTGATTATCGTTTGAAACGTCGTGCACTATTTTATTTGAAAACTCCCTTGAAGCAAGGAAGAAACGGGAGTTGAATGAAGAATTTACACCTAAAAAGTATCGACTATGATTCACAACGGTGCAACTTTCTTTTGGAAATCGATAAACGTTTGACCTACCCGATGTGAGTGTTTGTATTTGAAAGTGAGTATGCCAAATTTTAGGTTGATTTATTTAGTTCAGGAAGGCTTTATGAGGCGATAGATCAAGATGTTGTATTAAGAAATCTGTAAACGCAATTGTTTCCCGAGTGCTGCTGCAAAACGTTCCAAGGTTGAAAGCTTGATATCTTCCGCATGGTTCTCGATTCTTGAAATTGCTGTTTTCCGGGTGTTGAGCTTGAGAGCCAGTTCCTCCCGTGTTAGGCCTGCTGACTCACGGGCATGACGAAGCATTACCCCGATTTTGAACTGTTCATAGCCTTCTTCGTAACCTTCAGAAAATTCTTTATCTTTTATTTTTCTCTGATTAATATATTGTTTCAAATCACTCATGGTTTCGGCCTCCTCTTTAGGAAATCCTTCCTGTATGTTTGTGCCTTTTCTATCTCCTGTTTCGGTGTTTTCTGACTTTTCTTTACCAGTCCATGCGTCAGGACAACTACAGAGTTGCCTATAAAGAAACAGAATATACGATGTTACTTTCTGTGCAGCTTTTGCCGGTAACGAATCAAGAAACTCCTTTATCGGGCAGTTTCCGCTAACCGTAGCATAGAACGTAACAACTCTTCTCACTGAATAATGTTAACTTGGATGTTAACCTTTGTCAAGTAAGTTTTTCATATACAGCGCCAGACCGATGGTGATTTTATGAGAATTACCGGTTGAAAGGAGCAAGACGGTACTTGTGTTGCTGGTATAAGATTACATTCCATAACATATAAAACAAAGAATCCCGGTAGATAAAACCTGTTTTCAGAAGAAAAAGGCAGTCCCCAAAGACTTTTAATGTTTCTACCCATAATCAATACAGGCATATTGGTTATTTACCATGGAGAATATCCATCCAGCGGATCGCTTCATGCTCACTTACCTTGCCAAGGTAGATCTGGGTTGTCTTCAAGTCCTGATGACGGAGGATTACTTTTGACACGATTTCTAATGGTAAGTCTTCTTTCTGAGACATCTGACGCCCTGATATTGAGCAGCTCTCCGATCCGTAAACCACAGCGTGCCATAAGTTCCAGCATTAATCTGTTTCTCTGGTTCTTTGTGTTGTAGATCATCTCGTCAACAATCTCCTTCTCAAGGATTGTCTTTGGTGTCTGTCTTGGCATCCTGAATGTCTTTGAAAGCAGAGGGGCACTACATGGGTTCTTAAGATCGGGGAGACATTTTTCAATGATGAAATTAAAGAAGGCTTTAAGCTGGGCATAGCGCAATCTTCTGGTGGATTTGGATAATGTTTTTGTCATCTGCTCCAGGAAGTGGTAGATCTCATCGGGTTTTATAAAATCGAGATCATGATCAGAAAAAAGAGAGTCGAAATGCTGCAATAAAAACCTGTAGCTATCTGCAGTCCTTTTTCTATGGTTTGACTGCTGGTAAAACCTGAATAATGATATTGCCTCTTTTACGTTCATAACTACCTCCTTGTTTTTGAAGGTCTTTGGGGAGAATAGTATATGATGAAAATAGAGATTTACGAACGGTCATTCAGGCGAAAAATGAAGTTGCAGCTGTTGTAAAAGTCACCTACAACTAAATAGCTTCATAAACGTTGGAGAGCAATGATTACCAAGGGAAACAAATCAGGTCTCCCGGCATTATTCGAGAGAAACTGGCCTCTTTCTGTAAGGATCGTTTTTCAGCCTGGTATCTGTACGTTGATGTGAATTAGGGATCATTTTTTTAGGATCAACCCAGTCTGCCCACTTGAAATTCTCAATTATCTTGGCCTGGTAACTGTCTTCTAAGGGTCGGCTAAAAACATCGTTAATATGTTTCCACTGGTAGTATCGCATCAGATCGACCTGATATGGCGTTTGCTTTCCGTCGGCTTTTTTTACAACATCTTTCAGGCTTATTACCTCGTCCATGTTCACTTGGGGCTTCCACGTTATTTTGCCTGGCAGGACAACATGTTCTCCGGGGATATTATCTATTCCATGTTTCCATGTGGCGAGAACCGCAACCCCCGTATCTTCACGATAAAGGATAAGTGCATGTCCATATTTTTTATCCTTGAAGAATCCAAGATTTCCGTACTGTATGCGGGCTCCTGTAAGAAATGCAACGGTATCGCTCCAGCATGGAGAAGGACCCGTTATGCCCCAGAGAACGCTTCTGTCAACTATGCCGTCAGGAAAAAGGATATCAAATGCTACCCTGGCACTTGCTGCTGCATGACTCAAGCCTTCACAGTCATGACCGTGGTATTTAATTATGTCTTTTAACGTAACTGCATAGGTGTAAGGATAATACCTTCCCTGTGTGCCTTTTGTAGCCAGCATTTCAAATACAGGGGCATAGGGTTTTGCTACCATTGGGGCATACCATGTGGGAACCCGGTCAGGTTGATCCACCCCGGTCTCTATGAAGATGTTTACTCCCTGTTTGTAAGCTGGTTCCCCGGACCACACTGAAATCGGGTAAGACATTGAGCACAAAATAAGCAAGCAGAACAAAAAAACTCCAGGCGCAAAGACACAAGACCAATCATGTTTCATCGAACACCTCCTGATGTAGATTTGCTATCTGTACCATTTTGGCTAATAAATGTCAATAATGGTTATTATTAGTAATAATTGGTTATTATTAAGTACTTATATTCCTTGCATGACAAGGAATATATTCTCGTCAATAATATATCAAGATATATTATTGCTAATGTTATATAATGCAAAAAGCAACTCTAAAAAAAAGGAGGAAACCATATATGAAGGTAAGTGCCCGTAACGTACTCAAAGGTAAGGTTAAAGGTATAACACCAGGTGTCGTTAATTCCGAGGTTATTATTGAACTTCCAGGTGGTTTGCAGATTACTTCGATTATCACAAAAAACTCTGTTGACAATTTGCAGCTCGCTCCCGGCAAAGAGGTCTATGCAATCATAAAGGCTTCAAACGTTATTATTGCTACCGACTGAGGTACATCAACGGTGTGGGCGGGGTAGCTGTCTGCCCTGCCCATAAGATTATAGTTTGTCGCTGCACTTCTTAGCTTTTGCTTATTAATGAAAATTCCAGCCAAGAACAAAATGCGTAGATAAGCATTTGAAAATAATCCTATTCCTCGTTTGATTAAAATCGTTGATAGCAGTAAATAACTATTACAGTTTGAAAGCACAGACCAACTATTACATTTCAAAACTGTTTGTTACGTGTAGCAGGAAGAAAGGCTGTATCTCGTGCAATCACCGCGCAGCCTCGGTTGCAGAAAGCAGTCCCTTCCCTGCGGCCCTGAAAAATCATAGCGAACCGGTTAGTAATAATTGGAAAGAAGGCTTGCCATTATATAGCACATGTGCTATATAATAATGCATAAAAGTTTATTTTCATTGCAGACTTGTTGGAAGAATACGGCATCGGGGTAAAGGAGAGGTTAGAATTGCCGTAAAGAGAATGGAAGAATATATTGCACAAAGGAGATAACAATGAACTACAGGGAACATAGAAAAAAACTCCTGGAAGACGGGCAGGTTAAAAAAGAATATGAGAATCTTCTTCCTGAATATAAGCTTGCAAAAAGCATTATTGAACAGAGGATAAAGAGAAACATGACTCAGGAAGAGGTTGCGAGAAAGGCAGGTATGCCGCAATCAGCCGTCTCAAGGATAGAAGGCCTCACCCATGGCTTGCCGAAGCTGTCAACACTCAAGAAGATTGCAGATGCTCTCGATGCCGAACTGGTAGTGAAAATCCAATCGAAACCCGCACACGGGTAGAACTGCAAAGAGATTTATTTTAAGTTGTATGGGCTGACGGAGCAAGATATAAAGATTGTGGAATCATAATTGTTAAATATTAGGAATGTACCGTAATGTATGGTAAATTGGTATGTTTTTTGATGACCACAGTCCACCTCATTTTCATGCAGTATACGGAGAATATAAGGCGGCCATTAAAATTGACGGTTTCATACTAACTGAAGGATACTTGCCTCCAAGAGTGTTTGCGGGGGATAGCCCGACACCAATGCTAATCTTAATGAACAATCTGGGTTTAAATGTGCGTAGATTGCGGATTTAGATTGTGGTAACATAACCTACGAGGAGATTGTTTGTGAACAGAGATGAAATAATATCTTTCTTGCGTGATTTTAAAAAGACACATGCAGAGAAATATGGTATTACCTCGCTTTGTATTTTTGGTTCTGTGGCGCGCGGTGAACTGCGTGATGACAGCGACATTGATATCTGCGTCACCACCAGGACGCCTGATCCATTCCTGCTTGTTCATTTCAAGGGAGAAATAGAGGGCAGCCTCAAGCGCCGAGTAGACATAGTTCGTCTCCGGGACAAAATGAATCCTTTTCTCAAAAAACGGATTGAACAAGAGGCTATTTATGTTTGACAAGGAGCTTGTTCACTCGATGCTCTTGGAAGATTGATCAAGCCATTGAGAAAATATCATACCGGACAGCACAAATTGAAAGTGCCGAGTATTTCACCTGTTCTCCCGAAGGTGTGGAGCGGCTTGGCTGCTGGAGGGGGCACCACCAGATTGATCGGCTTGTGTATGAGTTATATGGGCTCACGGAAGAAGAAATTGCAATAGTTGAAAACAGGTAATGTGTTATGAACTATTGAATTTAAACGCTATTTGATAAGGTCATCGAGAACTATGACTTTAATTTCTTTCACCTTTTTAAGATTTGTATCATTGGTTACAAAAACACCTGCATTATTGACAATGCCTGCTGCCAGTTGAATCGCATCAGGTATTTTGATCTTGTATTTTGCCCTCAACTTTGCAGTCTCAATCGCTATATCCCGGTCAATATCAATAAGGGTTAAGTGTTCTGAATTTGTTAAGAGGTCTTCGTATTTCTTCGACAACTCTTCATTATTCTCTTCCATCGGCTTCGTTAACACCTCGATTAAAGTGATAACAGAGGTGTATGCAATGACTTTTCCGTCATTTATTAGCGTAAACAATGCATCAAGAGCTTTCAGGTAGGTTTTGTTTTCTTCAATATAGTAAATGAAGGGCGCCGTATCTATTGCAACTGAATCAATATTCCTGAGTATCTTCTGGAGTTTTAATTCCATTCTTCTCTGAGCCTGTTCACATATTCCTGCGCATCTATTCCCTTCCAGATATCTTTCCCGCAACCTTTAAGCTCTATGATGCTGTGCTTTTTAGACGAATTGTTAATGCTACTTTTTAAGAGACGTACCAGATCGAGTATCTTTTTTTGCTGGTATATCGAAAGCTCTTTTATTTCTTCTATCATTATTTTTTCAATGGCTAATGCTTTTTTCAATGTATGCTCCTCCCGTTAAGGGGTTTAATGATTTGATAAATTTTACTATTTGATAATATTATTGTCTATCTTTTATTATAAGACGGTTAATAAATGATGCTATTCCGGGTAAAACTCTATAAGAAGGTCGAGCAAGATTTAAGGAAATGATACTACCTTCATAATCAGACATTGTGGTAGAACATAGAAACGTGAGGCTTGATAAGGTAATCAACACAATATTACGAAAAGAAATGCAAATGTTAAAGGAAATCGGGACATAACTTTAAACAACTTGCAGAGGCAAAAACGCCCCATGACCGGGACGTGCCCCGCAAGCCCCAGTAATAGACGCCACCGACCACCAGATTGACCGGCTTGTGTATGAGTTATATGGGCTTACGGAGGAAGAAATAAAAATAGTGGGAGGGTAGAGAGCTTGAAACGCTCTCCCTGGTAATGGGAATATATTATGCTTCTGTACCTATAACCTTCTTTACCATTTCCTCAAATTCATCAAAACTAAAAGGTTTCTTCAGCGCCCCCCGGAAGCCGTAGTCTTTGTAGTGTTCTATCACC
>JAPLKA010000034.1 GCA_026388315.1 Pseudomonadota bacterium
GCCATTATTGCCGATAGGGTCAGGTACACTGCAATTGGTTTCTGGGAGAAAATGGGGTTTTCACGACAGGGAGAGGATAACTACAGCTGGCATAAATGACCAGGAGCCTGATGGTTTCTTCTGCACATGCGTTCTCCTTTGTTTTATATGGCAATCGTAGCTTTTTGCAAAATGCCCCTATACTTGATAAGTAGGTGTCACAATTACAGGTAAATTCATTTTTCACACTGGTCATTTCTGCGAATTGCGGGGTGAAAGGTGTTACAAAAACTCATTTGCCGCAAATCTTGACCTCAATAAATAGAAGTGGTCAAGTTCTTCCATGCAATACCCAACAGATTTGCAGGAAAGGCACTATGTAACAAGGTGTCGTTATTACGTATGGGTGTGTGGATATCAACCTGTGTTTTACCTTTTTCTTTCTCGGCACAATTTGCTACAATGCATCGAATAAGCCGACAATACAGGGGAAGGGGTGCATTGAATGAATACAAAAATCGTTTCTGGCGGCCAGACAGGAGCAGACATTGCCGCTCTTGATGTCGCCATCAAGCTAAACATCCCACATGGTGGCTGGATACCGAAAGGAAGGAAGACAGAAGCAGGCCCATTACCTGATAGATATCAACTCCAGGAAATGCCCACAGGAAGCTATACCAGGAGGACGGAGCAGAATGTTATCGATTCCGATGGCACACTGGTTTTCATGCATAGTATCTTATCAGGTGGTTCTCTCAAAACATACAATTATGCAAAGAAATATAACAAGCCATGTCTCCATCTTGATATGACAAAACTTTCAGTCGATGAAGCTGTAAAAGAAATGTTACAGTGGATAGAAAAAAACAATTTACAGATCCTGAATGTTGCCGGTCCCAGGGGAAGCAAAGATCCGGAGATTTATACTGTTGTAAAAGAAGTATTGACAATAGCTCTCACAGAGAATCTCGCCGATAAATAATAAGAGCATAAAGTAAGAATATCTGTTAATTGACATAAAAAATTGATTTTCGTATACTCCCTTATTCAAGATGCTGCTAAATCAGGGAGGTAGCAGATGAAGCATTTGGTATCATTAATATCGATTCTGCTTTTGTTTGTAACTTTCAATTATGCTATTGCCGGAGATACACTGAACATTGCTGTTTCCAGGCTTGAATCAGATATCTCAAATAACTTGAAAACAATAGGCGTTGATCTCAAATCTGCTGCAAAAGATGCAGGCAAATTAAAAGAATCAGAAATAAGAAAGCTCCTTTTAGGGTTATATGCAAATAGACCTTATGTCATTGACGCTTCCTTCATTAACTCAAAAGGCATAATGACTATGATTGAGCCTGATAAGTACAGAAAGCACGAAGGGTCGGACATATCAGACCAGGAGGCTGTTATCCTGATGCAGAAAAGCAAAAGGCCCTTCATGAGCAATTTGCTTGATTCTGTCGAAGGCATCAAATCAATCGATATAGAATATCCTGTTTTTTCTGCCGATAGAAAGTTCGTAGGCTCTTTAAGTCTCCTTGTTGAACAGGATAAACTCATACGCAAGATTGCCGCTCCCGTTGAAAAGGAACTGAATGTGAATTGCTTTGTAATGCAGAAAAACGGTATCCTCATCTATGACACAGACTCGTCCCAGATAGGATTGAACACTTTCAGCGACCAGCTTTACAAGGACTACCCGGAGCTGGTCTCCCTTGGCAAAAGGATGGTCAGAGAAAAAGACGGAACAGGATACTACACATTTTTAATCCGTGGCACAGACAAAATTATAAAAAAACAGGCTGCATGGAAAACAATCCGCTTTTTTGATAATGACTGGATAGTAGTTGCCTACAGGGAAATAAAATAAGTATTTTGGAACGGCAAAGGATATGGATACAGCTACCCCTCATACTAAAGAAAAACTTATCAAGATTATCAAAACCCTTCTTCATACAGACGAGGATCTCAATTTTCTTGTCCGGTTAAAGAAAGAAGATTTAGAAAAACTTGCTGCCATTGTCAGAGCAAGGACATATCTTTCCGATAAGTAATAAGGATGGAATGTCGGCAACATCTGGTGTAATTATTCGGAAGCAATCTTGTATAAGCTTTTCTGGATTTATTGATTACTGGGTATAACATGCAGGGTTACCTGCCTGATGTATGCTCTTCATTGTGATCTGTGCCATTCGAATCTTGCCCGGCAAAGCTCTTTACCGTCTGCGGTGCGTCTCACGGAGCACAATTCCTGGTCCCCCCTTTCCTCTGAAAGTACTGTCACTTCATCATTCTGCAGCGCCTCCGAAAGGAAGCTGAGTTCAATCGATCCGGCCTCTGTCGATGAAAGATGTTTGTACGAATGGCTATCCATCATCCACTGCAGGTACCTGGCAGAGTTTACGTGCCGGTTTACATCGATATCGGAGAAAAGCACGGAGAACCGGGCAAGTTCAATACCGCCCTTTAGTTCCTCTACCTTATCCGGATTAGTTTCTATCTCATCCCTTTCCGGCTGCCATGGAAAACTGTCTGGCTTCCGGTCAAGTCGTTGCGGCCGGCCACTCGTCCTGTCCAGCACCATCCATGACGAGGTGGCTGAGGCCAGTTTCTACCTGTCCCCGAGGTGATGGAAAAGTCGCGGAGGGCGTAGAGCCTTACTATCCGCTTTCCCCATGTTTCGATGGTGATCCGCTCACCCCATCGAGGTAGCCGCTTGATGAGCATCTGCACTTTTACCAGCACCCACATTAAATTCCGTGCTGCCAGCTCGTCGTGCCCGTAGCTTGTTCCTTTGGCATGGTTCCAGGCCGCGTTCAACAGGTACGCAAATAGTGTCTGCGGGTGCAGCCGGCCCAAAACATCCACATCAAATGACTCGATGAGTCGCTCTTCTTTCCAGATACCGGGTACTATATCCATTTCGTTTGGTCTCCTACGCTACTGTTTTTTGTCCATTCCGGCACGACCGGCCCAGGATTGGACATAGTCGAGACCTTATCTCCACCTATGCCCAGTGCCATGGGGATTACGCATAAGGCCAAGCATGAGAAAATATAGGCAGACATTTATTATCATTACTTTGTGCTCTATTCAACGGTATTCCAAGTGAGTCCTCTTCTCTTTTGACTACATCCCATATACTAAGGAGAATAAAATTGGCGCATCATCAGTATTTCATATAAAATCCACATCAAGGGAATGGCTTTCTTTGAGAAGACACCGCTGGCAAAGATTTGCTCCATTACTCTTTCAGAAGTATAGCATTACAAAATTAGACCCCTACCTGTGTCACGTATAGCAAATACTAACCTGGACATCGGGTCCTTGTCTGGATTTATTGATAGCCGTATAAATGCGTAAGCGCCTTGACGGCCTTTTTCTGATCCTGCGGGCCGCAGCTGTTTTCACGAAAACGAGTTTTTATAGATAAGCGATTATACCATCTTTCCACTGGCAATCTTCAAAGTCATTGATAATGATCTTTCCATTCAAATAATCAATATATTTTGGCACGCAGAAAGCAGGTGTTCGCCTCAAGGCAATCAAAAAAACCGATTCCCAACAACATTTGAAATTGTTTTATTTTGTTCTCTATGATATCAAAGATGCACAATCCAAAATGCCAAAGTCATTCATTGTAAGGGGGAATTCTCATGAAATCAAATGTACTAAGAAAGATTTGCTTGTCCATGGTCATGTTGTTCACTCTCCTCTCGTTCGGCACGTATGCCCAGGCCGACACCTGGACCCAAATGTACGGGAATGTTGCCAATATCGCAAGGAGTTTTGGCAGCATGGCATACGGAAACGGGACGTATGTGGCCACTACAGGCTTTGCCTCGAATAATACGCCATCCTCCGGCACATTCAATTACACGCAGAGGGTTTACACGTCTTCTGATCTGGCAAACTGGACCGAGCAGGATCCTGTGATGACCTATTCACATGCAGGAACATCTGGATCGTTCTCATACGGGGTGACCTTCGTGAACAATACCTTTGTCCTTTGGGCATTGTGTTGGGACTCCACGAGCACCGTTACAAATTCAGGAATCTACATGTCTTCTAATGGCATTTCATGGACTCAGACATATTCAGGCGCTGACTCCTATTTAGGGTTCGGTTCTGGCGTCAACCAGTTCTTTTCGCCACAGGTTGTCAAGAACTATGATTCATCCTCAAACACGACCGCTCTCACATACAGGATCCGTTCCTCCCTGGACGGCAATGCATGGACCGAACGATATACAAATACCTTCTCGGGCCCGGGGAATGCCCTGAACGGCTCTGGATCCGTCACGTTCTCGTACAACACATTCGTCGCCCGTTTTAACTTCACGAACAGCAGCACCTCACCGGCTACTTATACAAGCAAGCTCTTCTTTTCCAGCGACGGCATAACGTGGACCGAACGATATGCTGGAAACGGAACGCTCAGCTATACCCGTCTCAAGAATACCCTCGTTATTGCATTGCAGACGAATAACGGGGGCAGCCCTGCCACTGCGACAACGCGGATCCTCACCTCCGACGACGACGGATACACTTGGACGGAACGCTACAACCAGACCTTTATCGGAAGCGTAAGCAGTAACGTGTCTTCAAACAATAATGATGCCCTTGTTGCTTGGATCGGTATCAACAATAACGGGCAATACAACATGAAGATGCTTTACTCGGCCGATGGAAGCACCTGGGCCGAAACCTACGACCAGACCTTTATCGGAAGCGGCAGTTACCAGGGCGGTTATTACAGATCCCCCTTCGGGACACGTATAAACATCAATAATTCCGGGCAGTATACCACAAAAATCCTCCAGGCGCCCAAGGGTGATGCATGGACCGAGACGTACTCCAACATCTTCACCACCAATGTCGGCCTCTCCTTGGCATCCTGGAATGGCAATCTCATCGCCTTCGGGAGTGATGGAAACGGCCATGCAATGGTGCTCCAGAACACAAGCCCCATTGCGCTCTGGATAAGCTCGATCGTGCGGGACAGCAACAGTAACCCCATAAGCGGTGCCACCGCATCAATTGCCGGAAATTCTTCGCTCACCGCAACCACATCATCGAATGGATGGTTTACCCTCAGAGGAATTCCTTCTGCTACCCCGTATACCCTGAAAGTTGTCAAAAAAGGATATAGGCCGACTTACGTTATGCTTTACGTTTATTTACCGCCAAACCCTTGGGATTTTACCATGAGCCTGACCTCGGCGTCTCCCGTGTGGCTCTACTCAAACGTTGAGGTAAATAGATGGAGGGTTGCACCAAATAAGGGGGTTCTGGTCATAAGGATAGTCGACGGTTTCACTGCCTATTCAGGGAATATACCTGGCGTAGTCGTGACGGCCACAGGATCACATTCAGGAAAAGACTATCCGGTCACCTACCTTGACAGTCTGGGTGACATCAGTACCGGCGCCACCTCCACCTCTTCCCGCGGCGCTATTCGTGTCCTTAACGTGGATGACGGTGATACGGTGACGCTCACTGCCTCCAAACAGGGATGGAATTTTTTCCCCCAGTCGTTTGTTGCCTATGGCGGCGGTGTGACAGCGGGTGTTGTCTCTGGAACGCCAACGGGGTCTATGTACTCTATATCGGGTATTGTAAAAGATTCATCCGGCAACCTCCCTATAAGCGCAGCTTATGTCTCCGTAACGGATGTCAACACGGCAACTGAAGTGGCGAAGGCCCGTACCATCGAATCAGGATATTATCGGATCGACCTGCCGTCTTCCGGGTCCTACTCAGTATCGGTCATGCGAACAGGTTATGACAGCATGTCGCAACCGGCCATGGTCAGCCTTTCTGATACAAGTCCGAACGACACGCTGAATCTGTTTATGATACAGAATCCATTCGCTGGGCATGGACAGAAAGACCATAAGAAAACACATGGGCATGGACAGAAAGACCATAAGAAAACACATGGTCATGCTCCAGTATCTGGGCATCACCCGGGATATACCGCTCCCTGATGAACAGGAACTTGTTGCCAAGCTTAAGGGCATGATGAATTCTCCCGTCTATGAGCAACCGGCTTTTGATCTTGTGGCAAAGCACAAATCTGACGTCGAAACATGGCTCAAAGGCTCGAACATGACCGGCAAGCAGATATGGCGTCTCCTCAAAGAAATCTTCCGTATCGAGATAGACTACACCATCATCAACGCTACCTCAGAAAAGGAGTTCTCCTTCGGCAGACCAAAGGTGACGATACGGATGGAGACATCGCCCGGCATTGAAGCCCAGCTTGACTTCGGCTACGTAGGCCTCATGTACAATCCCGATATGCAGAAGATGAAAAAGACATGGGCCTTTATCATGACCTGACCCCCCCCAAAAAAAATAGGTCCAGTTTCTATGTTAGACTCTGGATACAAAAAGAAAGAGAATTTTGGGCATAAAGCAATTACCCGGTGATCAACATTTTGAACACAAATCATCCATAGTTATCACTTAAAAATCTGAATCTTTGTGTTTATAATAAAAGGTAGATTCATTATTCCCCTTCATAGCTATTGCACACTGCAAAGTGAAAGTCGCTATAAAAACCAATAAATGGTAAATCTCAACTCAATGAATATGCGTCTCCCCTTTGACATCCCATATCCCATAAATTATAATGCTCTCAAATCCATTCATCAGGAGAACCTCATGAGTAAAAGAGTTTCCACACCCATATTCATTCTTCTTATCCTTTCTGTTTTCTGTTCAGCTTCTTTTGCCTACAATCTGACCCTAAACAACACCCCCACACAGGTCTATTTCTCCCCTAATGGCGGCTGTACTGATGCAATAGTAAAAGAAATAGACAATGCCACGATGGAGGTTCTGGTTCAGGCTTATTCATTCACTTCAGCGCCGATTGCCCACGCACTGGTTAACGCCAAAAAGAGAGCAGTCAATGTTGAGGTTGTAGTAGATAGGTCACAGAAAAAAGAGCCAAAGAAGCAAGGGGCGAGTTATACATCGGCAACCTTCTTGGCAAACATGAGGATACCCACCTATATTGATTCAACTCATGCAATAGCACATAACAAGATAATAATTATTGATAAACAGACTGTTATTACAGGTTCATTCAATTTCTCAAAAGCTGCTGAAGAAAGTAATGCTGAGAACCTGTTGATAATCAGGAATCCAGAGCTTGCCGCTATCTATCTTGATAATTTTCTAAAACATAAAGCACATTCAGAAAAGCTGGCACCGAGGTATTGATATGAATAAGTTTACATTCCTGTTTTTCCTTTTGCTTCCAGGATTGTTTCTCTGTAACACAGCCCACGCAGGGTGGGTGCACTGTATTACCGATGCCGCCGGTAATAATACATATTATGATGAGGAGAGCATAACATCTGTAGGGAAAGGCGCTGTAAAGATATCGGTTAAAACGGACTATTCTAAAAAAGGTAAATCTGATTTCATTAAGACCCGTATAAGCAGAGGTCTTGATGTCAAAGGCTATGAAAATCTGAGCCATACTGTCATGGTATGGTATATAAACTGTAACAAAAAGGAACATGAGCTGTACTCTATTTTCGAATATGATAAAGATGACGGCATAATCTCTACATATAAGGCGAAAGAGATAATAATGCAACCTGTTCAGCCGGGAACCATAGGAGAGATTTTCTATAAGATAGTCTGTAAATAGGATGGAGAAACAGGAATGAAGATCCACGAGCTGACATGTCCTCAATGCGGTAACACGCAGGAAGTTGAAATATGGGATTCACTTAATGTTACGGTAGAGTCATATCTCCGCGACCGGTTATTTAATGCCGATATCAATATCTTCAAATGTGAATCATGTAATAATAAAGCTATAATCAGCGTTCCCCTGCTTTATCTTGATATGAACCGGCAATATTGTGTCCAGTACTATCCGCCCGAAGCTATTGAAGATGATAAGTTCTTGACCCAGTTTACTCCTGACGGCAAGTGGAGCTTCAGGGATATTCCGGAAATAGTCAACAATGACTTAGATTATATGGGCGACCCCACATCGTTTTTAGTCTTTTTGATATGATCCAGTACGTCAAGTTCCGGGATAGATTGCATGAGAAGAGAAGGCTGAAGCAATAAATAATCAGAAGCAGCATCCAAAGAAAATCATACCGGGGTATTAATACATATGACAACCATACATTCTTTTATGAAACAGTTCCAGGGGTTCTCCATGCAGCCATTCCACTATATCATTATCTTTGCTCTCATCCTGTATATTGCCGTATGCTTTGGCCGAATCGCTTCAAAAAATGGCAGGAGCCCTTTCCTGTGGGGTATTCTTTCAGTTGTTACTCCCATAAACCTTATCATCCTGGGGTATTGGGCATTCAGCGGAAAAAAACAGAAACGTCCAGCAAAGGTAGTTGTAAAGAAAAAGGGGAAGAAATAAATAGTGTATTATTCAAGGAATGTGCAAATATATAACAGTTTATTTTTTGTTCATTAGGAATTCAGCTTGGAACGCTAAATTTGGATTGACAAAAAATGTCTGTGGGAATAGGATGTAAAAAGTTATAGGTTGAATTTTATTAGCCTCACAAAATCGTTTCAGGATGGCTAATTGAATAAGTACCGCAATGTCCTTATAGTCATTTTACCTCTTCTGTTTTTAATGGGCTGTGCTTTTGCTGGTTCGAAGCCGATACCGCCCGATAATCCACCGGGTTTTCTGCTCGGAATGTGGCACGGTCTGATCGCTCCGTACACTTTGATAATCAGACTGTTTATGAATATTCAGATGTACGCTGTGCCAAATTCCGGCTGGTTTTATGATTGTGGATTTCTTATCGGGGCTACCGGGTCAATCCCTCTGGGCTGGTTAGCTGCAATAATAGCCATCATAACCCACCTGTGCATTGTTTAAGTTGCATCTGACATAATCTCATTCCTATTCATTTATCTTATCTTTCAGAACACCACTCAACCTGAAAAGCAAAACTTTTCTCCCAGCGACCACTATCTCATCACCTGTCTGAGGATTTCTTCCTCTCCTGGCTTTTTTCTGTTTTACTACAAACTTGCCGAATCCAGAAATCTTAACATCTTCATCTTTTGCAAGTGTTTCTTTTACGGTTTCAAAGAACTTATCTACGATATCGGCACATTCCTTTTTTGATAAGCCAAGTTTATCGTATACGTTATTTATAATATCTATCTTCGTCATGTTTTCTCCTGAATATGTATGATAGTTTTCTGTTATTTTTAACCATATCAGAACCATATACGTCAATGATTAACAGTCTATTATTATTGATTTTATCGATAATATAGTCTTGCCGTTGATCCAGATAAATCTTTCTCTATGTTTCAGAATGAAATTCATTTCTAAAGTTTCGCACTTGATTTCTCATCCAAAATATTCCCTAATACCTTGAAAATACATGTTATTTAATAGAAAAGCAGCCCCGAATATGGTAGACTTGATTCTGCTAAGTAACCAAAATCATACCAGAAATAAGGAGCTGCCATGTCATATGATAAACCACTTTCTCTCTCATTGCAAAAGGAATTAGACCAGAGAAACCTCGTTTTAGATTCGGAGATTCATACCGCCTTGCAGGCGTTGAGGATAAAATCATTGCTCTGTCGATGCAATATCATGAAGACCAAAGGCTACACAACTGTTGTCCTTCTGTATTGGCTCGTTCTGCTTCCGTTCATTATGAAACGGACTACTTTTCTCTGGACGGGAAATACCTTCCTTGATGCAAAGAAAGATACTTTTTATCGTTTCCTCAATAATGAATATTTCCATTGGCGTGCCTTCATCTACCGGTTAGTACTGAAAATGATTGCTTTAAGCGACGATGTTCCACTGAAGGAGAAGACCCTTATCCTTGATGATACCATCGAGAAAAAGACAGGAAAAGAAATGGAACTTGTCAGTTATCACTTCGACCATACAACACAGAGGAGCATCCTCGGCTACCAGTGTGTTCAACTGGGATACCACAACGGGAAACAGTTCTTCCCTCTCGATGCGGGATTCCATGTCTCTAAAAGCCGACCGAACACCAGAACGAAATCTATCGATAAACGGAGCACCGGTTGGAGAAGGAGAAAAGAAGCATTCCGGAAGAAGACCATCGTAGCCGTTGATATGCTCAAACATGCATGGAATCAGGGGATCGTTGCATCCTTTGTCCTTTTTGACAGCTGGTATGCCCATGATGTCCTTATTGCTGACATTCTGGAGATAGGATACGGTGTCATCTGCCGGTTGAAATCAAACAGGGTAAAATATTCCTATGAGGGCTGTCAGTATACCCTCAAACAACTATGGCAGGACGTGGCAAAGAAAAAGGCAAAAGGTATATATGGTTTTCCCTATAAAGGGGTCTGCCTGAAGGCAACATTACCAAAGTCGGGAGAGATATTACTCCTTTTTGTATCAGACGGAAAGAAACAGTGGAATGCTTTTCTGTGTACTGATACGGAATTGGAACCATCAAAAATCCTCACCTATTATGCACGGAGATGGGCTATTGAACTCTTTTTTAAAGATGGAAAACAGATGCTCTATCTGGGTAAAGAACAGAGCGAAACCTTTGAAGCCGTTGTTGCCTCCTACAGTCTGGTGATGATCCGGTATCTTCTGCTTATTTTCATTCTCCGTAAATATCAACGGACTGTGTCACTGGGCCCGCTATTCAGGGAACTGGCAGAAACCCATCTTCAGCTTATTATGATGGAGACCATGTGGGGCCATATCAAAGATATACTCATTGTGTCAAGCCACCTACTTTTGGGAGAAATAGAACCGGATCGCTTTTTACACTTCCTTGATATTGTTGAAGATGCTATACTGATGCAGATCCAGGGAGCAAGTGCGAAACTTTAGTTCATTTTATGATATATTCACAATACGGATATGAGAATCATGGCAATTATAGGGGTAGGCTTCAGTGCTTTCGCATGTTTCATCGGCATCATCATTCTGCTTGCAGTTCTCTTTTCTCATGATCATTCCCGGATTGATGATATTCTGAAGGCCTTCCTGTTGGTATGCTCCGGTGTTTTTATCTTTCTGGGTTGTAATAGGACGCTGAAGAGAAAATCTGCCGATATCGAAAGAGGACAACGATGAAAATATATTTCGCCCGCCCAAGCTTTACAGGATAACAGAGAGAGTTTAAGAAGCAGTTCAAATCAGAGCAGTTTTAACGTTACTTCTTCAGTACCGCCTTCAGTAATGACACCGACATGGCAGCTTGGTCAAGAGCCTCTCTTCTTGACATGCCCCTTTTCTCTTTAAAGCATGTATTTGCAAGAGCTATTGAGCTGTTTGCAATATTCGCCACTTCACGGCTCAGGTCATCGCTGTTTTTGATATTAATGATGTTTATCTTCTTGAGCAGGTAATCCGTATCCTCTTTTGAAAGAGGGTATGCCGAATCAAGGGCATAATCGAATTCGCTGTGTTTATCGGCAGACCAGATACCGTGGCTTTCATAGATTTTGCCATCTGACGCTGGTTTCTGTTTGTATGGATAACTATGGAGGGGTTGTGACAGATCGCCGATAAAATGTGCAATGCTCATGAGGTAGTAGTTATATTGGTACTCTTTCAGCCCCTTTTTGTTCATCTTGTTGTAGAGGTCTGATATCTTCCAGTAGAGAATGCCCGATCTATCGGGAATCTTTATGGAGATTATATCAGATTTGCCTTCCTCACTGACATTTGCTGACCTTACATTATATCTCTGGATGTATTCCGGCGTTACCACAGCGTCAGGCGCGGCGCTGTGGTAATGGAACTGTATCATAAGGTCGTAGTTTTCGTGGCGCACTTCATCTGGTATGCAGGCATACTCTGGATTTTTCATTCCTGCCTGCTGTGCTATAAATGTATGAGTTTTACAGGACCAGCCGTAGCACAGTGTTGTGCTGAGGAAGAAAGAGGCGATAACAAACAAAATGAGTTTCTTCATGTTACCTCCGTTTTTGTTGATGGAGTTTTGCCGATGTCGATAGTATTCTCTATCAGCATAAAGCCTTTTGTCAATAAAGGTCTGGCTGATAAATAGTCATATTATTATCTTTTTCGTCTGTAATGGTATACTAAAGAAAAACCTTGTCAAAGAGGACAACCATGAAAATCTACTTTGCCCATCCATGCTTTACTGATAAACAAAGAGAGTTCAAGAAACAGTTCCTTCCCAAGATTTCTGCCGGTTTATCTCAAACACAATACGGCAACGATATTGCCATAATTGATCCATTTGACTATGCCCCTAATGTTGAAGGGGATATTGATATAAAATTAGAGATGGCGGAGGGCATTAAAATTGAGTGCATAAGGCTCCTGGAAGAGTGTGACATCATTATTGCCCTTGTTGACGATAACGATACCGGCACAGCATTTGAAGCAGGATATGCCCACGCTGTGAATAAGCCGATTATACTGATCTCTCAAGAAAATTGTTCAGCGGCAAATGCAATGTTGATAGGTTCAGCAAAAGTAGTAGTAAATAATGTCCTTGAGGATGAACAAGTTAAGGGGTTGGCTGGGCTGATCCTGTTCTTTTATGGTACCTGGAAGGCTTCACAGAAGAAGCCGGAGAATAATTGAAAAAGAGAAAACGTTATGTTACGTCTAAAGAAAATATATATTCGTTAAAGGAGGAAGAAAAAATGGTTACCATGAAAAGATTTGTTATCGGTATCGCTTTATTAGCTTTTATACTTACAGCAGGGACATGCCTGGCCGATTCCGCTATTCCCAATCTGGTGGGGACATGGACGGTAAAAACCGAGGGCGGCGTCCTTCTCAAGGGCAGTGCTTCCGGGCCAAAGACTCATCATAGCGGTGAGTTCAGCACTTTAACTGCCGAAACAGTTGTGACCAGGCAGCAGGGGAGAATCTTTCATGGAACCTTCACATCGCCAAAAGCTACTGAGAAATTTGTCGGTGTTATTGGAATGGACAATAAAAGCATATACTTGGCCGATGAAGACGGTTTTATAGAAGGAAAGATAGTAAACAACAACAGGATAGAATCAGTCTACCGTCATGTCACCGCTTCAGATACGGTAATAGGGGTGGGTACCTGGACAAGGAAAAAATAGACTGTAACACAGTAAGGCAATTTATATAGCATTTCATAACACGATATGTTCGCAAGAAGGGGGCCACGATACCCTCACGGATACCGTGGCGAGCTGGGTGACATTTCTTTCTTGGGGGGGGAATTGCCGGTACCAGCCTGATAATAGTATACATTGAAAAACAAATTTAAGAATAGATATTTCACGAGTTCTATTCTATTTCAGAAAAACAATGGGGACGCTTTGTTCATAAAGACGTCCCCATTTCTGTTACTTAACGATCACCGGCAGGTTAAAGCAATACGCGTAATACTTCTTCTTTATTTGGCCGGTGTTTCTACGGTAATTGCCATTGCATCCGTCACCCTCATGACAACCTCATCGCCAACCTTTACATTTTTGAACTTCTTCACGCTCTTATCGACTGGAAAGGTCTTCAGATTGCCTTCAGGTCCCTTAAGCGTTACTGTTCTTTTTGCGTAATCTACGGCTTCTACTTTGGCGGTTACTTCAAAGGTGTCAGTCATGACTACACCCGGCTTAGCACCTTTTGGCGCTACCCTAACTGTCTGAATCTCATCGGCGGATGGTTTTTCATCAGACTTTCTGACAAAGACAGCTACCGATTCGGCAAATGTGGCCTTTACCTGGTCTCCAACCTTTATCTGATCGAAGTTTTTCACTTCAGGACCCAGTTTGTAAGTCTGTGTCTTCCCGTTGGCAAATTTGAGAGTTACCTTGCGTTTCGCTGTATCAACTGCGTCCACCGTTGCAGTGTCAGAGATCGCCTCCACCACAACAGCTCCAGGTTTTTGAGCCTGTTTCTTTACCGTTTTCGCTTTTGTATCTGCTTCCTGTGCCAGAGCAAACTGTGCAAATACAACTACGAGAGCCAAAACTAATACTACTGACAATACCTTTTTCATTCTATACTACCTCCAGCTTTTTAATGGGTTTTTCAGCTCATTATTATAGCAAAATATCGTTCCCGTTAATATGTAATCAAGAAAAGAGCAGTGCCTTCTTTTGCTTCCTTTGAATCAGATATATTTTTAAATCAGGGAGGAATCGTGTGTTTTAGTTGTCTATTCCGATCTATTCGAACACTGATTCCGATTTTATCCGAACGGCTTTTTGATGATCCTCATCCTGCCGTCTCCAATTTATAAAAGTGTTCGACCTATGTCAAGCCTGAATATATTTTTCTCATAGAATCTTCACCTCCTTTCAATATTATCTTATGGGCATTATGGACTATCCTGTCGCATATGGCATCTGCAAGGGTAGGTTCTCCTATGATGTCATGCCATGTATCTATCGGGAACTGAGATGCAATGATGGTTGACCGCACGCCATGCCTGTCCTCCATGATTTCAAGGAAGCTTCTTCTTTCATCATCTGTGAAGGGATTTATCCCCCAGTCGTCGATGATAAGAAGTCTTATCCTCTGGAGCCTGGACAGGAATTTTACAAAGCTTCCGTCAGCTTTTGCTATTTTCAGGTCCTGAGCCAACCTTGGCAATCTTACATAAGTGGTGCGTATGCCCTGTCTGACAGCGCTGTTTCCCAGGGCACAGGCAATATAAGTTTTGCCTGATCCGGTAGGCCCGACGATTATGATATTCTGGTTGGAGCGTATCCATTCATTTTGAGATAATTTAAGGATTACATCTTTTGATAATCCCCTCCTGGTTCTGAAGTCTATATCCTCAAAACAGGCATTGTGATGCCTTAAGTGGGCATAGGAAAGAAGGATTTTAAGCTGACGATTTCCTCTTGATAGTTTTTCTTTATCAACAAGAATACCCAGGCGCTCCTCAAAACTTAAGTCTTTGTATGCGTTGTTATTCAATTGTTCCTGCAGTCCTTCCGCCATGCCTGATAACTTCATTGCAATGAGTTTTTCGATGGTCGCCTCAATCATGGGTTGCCTCCCGGTAGTACTCATTGCCTCTTATGTTGTTATGAAGGGGGACAATCTTTTTGTTTTCAACATCTGTTGCTGAACCCTCCAACCCCATCTGAAGGAGGGACTTTACACTTTTGTAATTATACGCCTCTATTTCCAGCGCCCTTTTACATGCATTTTCTACCCGTTCTGGAGAATATGCCTTTGATAGTCTTATAATACCGAGACAGCTTCGAAAACCTTGTTCAGGATGGGTTCTGTGTTCCATGATTTCTTCAAGGAGGGTTTTTGTGTTTGGCCCTATCTTCTGTCCCCACAGTTTTATCCTTGCAGGGGTCCATTCGAGGTATTGTCTGTGTTCCGCCGGCATATGAAGGTTCTCTGTAACAAATGCCCCCGGTTTATTCATTTTTATATGAGAAGCAACCCTTTTTCCTTTATGGTATATTTCTACAATGTTGCCGGTATGCATAATATCCAGAGTTTCTCCTATTAAGGTATAGGGAACACTGTAATATGTTTTTTCTACCTTTACATGATAATCAATGTGTACTTTCGCCTTTGTCCATGAGGCAATAGCAAACCGCTCCGATGGAAGAGATTTTAAAGCAGGTTTCTCGATTTCAATAAAAAGATCGTAACGGGATTTGTTTATTACTGCCATCGGTCTTCTATTCAGTTTTTCGGTTTCTTCCAGTATGGCTTCATTCAGTTCTATAAGACTGAAAAAGGTTCTGTTTCGGAGTGCTGCAAGGATTCTTCTTTGTGCCTGAAGCACTGCATTTTCTACCTTGGCCTTGTCTTTTGGTTTTGCCACTCTTGTGGGGATGACAGCGATATTATAATGCTGCGCCATAGCAGCAAGGGTTTTGTTGATCTCCGGATCATAGAAGCATGCATGGGTAATACCGGCCTTAAGATTATCCGGGATCAGACATTCGGAACATCCTCCATAAAACTCAAATGCTTTTATATTACATTTTATAAAGCTCTCGGTAGTCTGACCGGGTACGGCATGTGCAAATATATATGAGCTTGCCCCTAATACGGAGACAAATAGTTCAACCTCGATCATTTCTCCTGTTGTCGGATTCCGATAGTGAGGTTTATCCCCGGAGAAGTCGACGAACATCTTTTCTCCTGCCTTATGGGTGATGTGCATAACAGGGTCCGCCTTTTTCTTCCAGTCATGATACAGTTGGTAAAACTGGCTTTTTTCATACCCGTCGGGATTATCCCTTTTGTATTCCTCGTGAAGCAATTGAAGGGTTACACCTTTCTTCTTAAGTTCTCCAGCGATATACACAAAATCAGGCAGTACTTTTATTGATGTCTTTTCGGCCTTAGGCGATACGAGATCTGACAGGATGTCTTCGTCTATCTCGCAGATTTCTTTATAAGTAGCGCCGAGCTCCCTGAACTTCTCCACATAGGTTGAAGCTGTTGAAGTGGATATATTGCATGCCCTGGCGATGGGACGAATACCAAGATTGCATTCAAAAAGCAGCCGGGCAATTTCTTTCAGTTTTTTCATTGATGTCTTCCTCCCTTTCTTTTTCACTTATACACCCTCCGGTATTTTTTGAGGGCAGTGTATCATGTCAGGCAGGGAGAAGAATCATGATCTGTTTTACATAAACAGATATTCCGGTAAAACACAAAAAGTGTTCGATTAAAACCGGAATTGGTGTTCGGATATCACCGGAACAGGTGTTCGACCTTTTTCGGAATTGATGTTCGAGGTTGACCGGAATTTACATTTTAGTCTTAAAAGACTGTGCAGTCAGGTAAAAACTCCCCCACTTTCTATCTCGGAAAGTGGGGGATCTATATCAAAACCTGCCTCTGCTTACGCATCGACATGATCAACGTCTATTTTGCGCCGATATTTCCATTGGATTTTAAAATATCCTGCCTCTCCTCCCATTATTTCTATCGAAGGCGGGAGCACCTCCATATATATACATGAGGGACAGGATGATGAAGCAACTGTGGCTGACAATAATCTCCCACATGAAGCAACGGCAACTGATGCAGAAGGGCAGCTCACAAAAATGAATCCAATGGCCATTTGGATTTTACCGTCATATTATAGTTATAGTAATTTTCATGTGTAATTATCTATAAAGGGATATAACTTTTTTGGAGATTTATCGGCAAGAAACTGAAATAGAACTGTCATTTTCAGAAACGTATCCATCCAGATACTGCCGATGCAACACAAAGTAATCTTTTGAAAATGGCGGTTTTGAAATGAATTTTATCACCGGGAATGTTATTCTTCAAAACTTTTACAGAAGATTGCAATGAAAAGACAGATTAAATCCAATACGCCCAGTTTCAAAGATATTCCCTTCTCCAGGTTGGTAAAAGAGGTAGAAGAACTCTCTGACATTCGTCGTGAATATGCGAAGAAGTCAAAGAAACAGAGAGAAAAGGCGGCAGAGTATCAATATAACGACGCTTATGGCAGCATGCTCTTAAATAGACTCATCGGAGAAGAATCGCGCGACTTTAGATGGACAGGTGAAATGGTTGCCCTGGCTATCGATCCGGATTACGCCTCTGCAATCTTAACGGTAGGGTCACACGAATATCTCTATGGAAGAATAGACGAGGCCATGACTCATTTTTTAAAGCTGACCACGCTTCCGAAAAACACAGAAGATTTAACTGAAATTGTCGATAAGGCAGGTGATTTTCTGATTCAGAAGAAAGATTTTGATAATGCAATTGTTCTATATGCGTCTGCTGCGAAGAAAAATCCTGGCAATCCTGTGTACCATAATGGCTTGAGTTATTGTTATGGTAAGATAGGGGATTACATAAAAGCCTTAGAAGAAGTGAGAATAACCGTTAACCTCGATCCTGAGAACCACGTTTACTTAACGGATCTGGGGTGGACCCTCGTTGAGGCGCACCTGTATGATGAAGCGCAATCTGTTCTTGAACATGCAGTCAAAGTGGCTCCGCCTGAATACGACCTCGCAAAGAATAATCTTGAAGAATTGCAGCGTCGAAGAAAAAGAAAGTAATAAATATGCCCATCTGTAAACAGTGTGGTAAAGACACTGAAGAACCAAAAACAACAAAAGGAGATCGCAATATGAAAGTAATTGCAATTAATGGAAGTCCACGCAAGGGCGGGAACACTGAATTTTTACTGAAAAAAGTGCTTGAGCCTATTAGTGAAGCAGGAATAACAACAGAACTGGTCCAGATCGGCGGCAAGCAGGTGCACGGCTGCACGGCCTGTTATAAGTGCATGGAAAACAAGGATTCAAGATGTGCAATTAAGACGGATATAGTGAATGAATACATAGGTAAAATGATTGAATCGGATGCGATTATTTTAGGTTCACCAACATACTTTGCAGGTATGACATCAGAATTGAAAGCGTTAATAGACCGTGCAGGATTTGTTGCCGTTGCTAACGGCCGCCTTTTCTCTCGTAAAATTGGTGCTGCAGTGGTTGTGAACAGGAGGGGAGGGGCAACGAGCGTCATGGATTCAATCAATCACATGTTTTTAATGTCCAGAATGATTGTGCCTGGATCAACATACTGGAATTTTGGTGTTGGACGGGAAAAGGGAGATGTCGAGAAAGACGTAGAAGCGCTTGAAAATATGAAAGACCTGGGAGAAACTATTGCATGGCTGATCAAAAGCTTAAAGGTATAAACACCCATTAGAATGACACAATTCTGTTTTGCTTCGTTTTTCTTTTAAAAGGATATTCCTTCTGAGTATGAACAACAATAAACCACAATGCGGACTCATATTAGAGAATAGGGAAGGGAAGGTCCTGCTTCAATTACGGGATAACAGACCTGATATCTTATTCCCGAACGTCTGGGGAACATTTGGCGGAGAGATTGAAGATGGAGAAACCCCTGAAATGGCAATCATGCGCGAAATCAGAGAAGAAACAAGATATGAGCTTCACGATCCTGAATACTTTGATACCTTCCTCTATGACAGCCGCGTCATTCATATCTACAGAAAAGTTGACCATACAATTGCCTTAGAGGATCTGACTATTCATGAAGGCCAGAAGGGCATGTTCTTTTCAAAAGAAGAAGTTGAAAACCTTGACTGTGCTGCCCATTGCAAAGAAATCGTCATTGCATATTTTCAGAAGTTTCATCAATAAAGCCTATCCGAGGAGGTAAGGATGAACAAGGTTATTTTTTTAGGTACACTGCTATGCGTTCTTTGTTGTGCATTCACTCTATCGGCACAAGATTGCAGTAAGGCCGATAACACCCTTGCAATTATTGCATGTCACGAAGAACGCTATGAAAAAGCGGACAAAGAATTGAACAAAGTCTATGGAGAAGCCATGAAATCTCTTTTCCCTTCTGCACAACAGAAGCTGAAGGAAGCTCAAAAGGCATGGCTGAAATACCGGGATACAGGTCTTGTTTTTGCAATAGAACTCAACAAGGATTTAAGATCGTATGGAAACATCGTTGTGGCCGATTACAAAGCTACAGTTGTGGAAAAGAGAGTATTGGAGCTGAAATATCTCACGACAGGGCCAGAGGGACCGCCAATTAAATGGTGATATGGAGAAATGTACCATTTTTGGTATGAGACTTGTATCATGTGGATATAATGTATCAAGATATATCGGCAAGAAACTGAAATAGAACTGTCATCCTCAGAAACTTATCCATCCAGATACTGCCGCTGCAACACAAAATAATTAGAACTCACAGATATATAATTCCCTAATCAATCATATCTGTACATAGTTTCCCAGAGCCTGTTCACGTTCAAAGGAACTTCTCATAGTCTGATAATACTGGTTATCTTTACCTTAAATTGTAAATAATCCTTGACATTATTGATGATTATATTAATAATTCTCGTAGATAGCAGCTTCTGCAATAGTCTACCCAACAGGCAGAGTCTATTTGCCTGATAATCATAGATATATTCAAACATATACAAGGAGGTAGTTGGAAATGACAAAGGCAGAAATTGTAGCAAAAGTGGCAGAAGATGTTAAAGTTACAAAAAAAGTTGCAGAAGGTGCATTCCAGACAATCATCGGATGTATTGAGGGATCGCTCAAGAAAGGTGAGAAAACAACAATCGTAGGTTTTGGCACATTCTCAGTTGCTGATAGGAAGGCAAGAAAGGGCAGAAACCCACAGACCGGTAAAGAGATCAAGATTGCCGCAAAGAAGGTGCCGAAGTTTACCGCAGGGGCAGCTTTAAAGGCAGTGGTAAGCGGAAAGGCAGCAGCAAAGAAAGCAGTAAAGAAGGCACCGGCCAAACCGAAAAAGAAATAAATGAAGACCAGGCGGGCCTTCGGGTCCGCTTTCTTTTTCTTAAGGAACATCACGTTAAAATTGGAAAGCAAGTGAGACGGATGTCAGAAAATGTGCCATTTGTGGTAGAGAATTGTATCCTGTGGATGTATGATAATAAGATAAATCGGCAAGAACTGGAATGCGTAAGGGGGGTTTGCTATGTTTCATACAATATGTCGAGTTTTTAAATTGATGTTTGTTTTTTGTCTTGCCACAACAACGGTTAGTTATGCTTCCGCCACAACACAGCAGCCTGTGACACAGATCGCTAATCCAGCTTCCGAAAACTGTATCAAAAAGGGCGGTACGGTGGTAATTCAGAAACACAACGATGGCGGCGAATATGGCATGTGCCTATTCCAAGATAATAGACAATGCGAGGAGTGGGCCATGTTCCGCGGAGAATGTCCGGTTGGAGGTATCAAAATCACCGGCTATATCACTCCGGCAGCTCAATACTGCGCTATCACAGGAGGGAAATATCAGGTTTCAGGTAACAGCAACACAGACCAGGAACAGGGAACCTGCACATTCAAGAACGGTAAAACCTGTGATTCGCGGAATTATTATGCTGGAAAATGCAATCCCAATATCGAGGAGGGACAACCAACATATAGCGACCCCTTTGCATATTGTACAGCTGTAGCGACCGTTGATATACCGGATAGTCGATACAATGGGGTTAAGATCCCGAATTCCATTATTCAAGGCATGATCCAGCAAGGGATTGTACCGGCTGATGCGCCGATGGAGTTTCAACAGAATATGGCGTGGCGGTGCATGAATCATAAGGTATGGGTTTGCCAATTTGGAGCCAATATCCCATGCATGGAAAAGGCCGACATATCACGGACGCCGACCTCCGGGATGGTGGACTATTGCAAGACGAGTTCCACAACGGATAGCATCCCTGCCTATGTGACAGGACGAGCAACAATATACGAATGGAGATGCAAGGATGGAAAACCGGAAGTGGTCAGGCAACTCTTCAAGAGCGATCAGCAAGGATACCCGACTGTCTATTGGTATGAACTAACGCCAAGGTGAGTTTTTATGTAAAGGGGTTGGTATAAATCTATTCCCGGTAGAATCTATCGGCAGGAAGGGATCTCAAATAATTGGTTTCCATCTCGTCAAGGGTTTGTGCTAAGGTTCTGCTTAGAATAGCTGTTTTCTCAAAAAATATATTTATTTCTGCAAAAAGTCTTACACAGCTCTCCCTGGCCTGCCGGGAAAGCTGTGTAATCTGCTCTTCCCGATCTTTTGTTTCCTGTATAATATCTTTGAAGAGTTCCAGTTCTTCCCGGGTCAGTTTCTTTGCTTTAAGGAAATCATCTATCGCCTTTTTGTTGTCCACAATATATCCGTTATTTCAGCAGAATGTCTTTTCAGCAATCGACCCCGTGAAGTCATATTTAGCTGCATACACGGTGTATTATTTTACTTTATCATCACATTCTTTTCAAGAATTAAGGCATTGGAATGGTCTTTGCATAGCACGGGAGATATACCGTCAAGAAAGCCTATATAAGATTTTTTGCCGGTATCAGTCTATCTCAGGGAAGACATTTTGATGATTTCCAGATTCTATAACAATAGCAACGTTGAGATACTTTCTGCATTTAATAAGATCATCAGAAGCTGATTATTCCCGTTTGACAAAATTGCTACATAGCGGTAGGATTTGAGAAATTTTATACGTAGTTATTGTCGGGATAGGGGTAATCAATGGAAGTGGCTGTTTCGCTTAAAGACATCGTCGATGAAATGGACGTTCTAAGTGATGAGTTTTCTGCATTCCTCAATAAAAAGACCGGAGAACTGGTCACTTTGAATAGTGAAGATCTCTCAGTAGCAGAAGATGATGATGACATTGACGGGTATCCTGAATGGCAGCAGGAAATGATCATTAAAGCAAGAGAAGTAGTCAGTTCTGATGAGTATCTTCCGCTTCCAAGCAAATTTGATATTCATGAGTACAATATCATAGAAAATTTTTGCTATTCGGTAAAGGATGACAAAATCAGGAAGGATCTCTTGTATAAAATCAAAGGTGGCGGTGCTTTCCATCGTTTCAAGGATGCTATTCATGTACATGGCATTGAAGAAGAACGGTATCGTTTTCGACAAGAAGAGCTTGAAAAGGTTGCAATAGATTGGCTTGAAGCAAACCAGATATCGTATACAAAAGATGAGGGTTAAAATGGCCCAGCGTACACCATTTACAAATGCAGCCTCCAGTATATTATTTGTTCGTAGCTTCCACGAAGGGGATCAAAATGGCATCTGACAAAAGTTTTATTGAATTTATCGTAGACCAGATGGGGAATGCTGGATTTATTTCTCACAAGAAAATGTTCGGCGAGTATGCAATATATTGTGACGGTAAAGTCGTGGCGCTCGTTTGTGATAATCAGCTTTTTATAAAACCAACCGAAGGTGGCAGAACATATATGGGGAATATTGTTGAAGCTGCACCATATCCCGGAGCTAAGTTGTATTTTCTAATAGAAGATGCATTTGAAGATCGGGAATGGATCAGTGGTTTAATCAAGATAACGGCACAAGAACTTCCTGTTCCCAAACAAAAACGAAGCAAAACAAGAGGAGCAAGTAAGTAAAATCCATCGGCAGTGATAGGAATGGGATTGCATGATTTAATCATAATTACCATGTATATCTTCATAAACAGAAAATATCCCGGATCAAGGCTCCCAGGAGTTTTGAAATTCTGCCAGTAACGAATTCTCGTACTTCACGTACATTCCGTATTTATTATATGGGGTATGGGATGTTTGCTACCCCCCCCATTATGTCAGAATAGAGTATGATAGCGGCAGAAAACTGAAGTTGAGTACTTATTGTGTATTCAGGCTTATGCAGAAATATTTCAAGTTTCACCGGGGGCGGTTTGAAAATGTTACAGCCTGTGACAACGCACATAGACCTTGTGTCAATTAGACCTTTGCGCCGACAATAATATATGGGTATAATACCTTCGGAGAACTTATAGAGAAATGACCGTAACCAGGACCGGACCCCAGAGGAAACAAGAAATTACCGCAGTAGTAAAAAATGTAACCTACAAAAATACAGACAACGGGTATATGGTCCTTAAAACAGGAACGGGGATCACATTGTGCGGTGTCTATTATGATGCCGGTGTCGACCTTAAAGGAGTTCAGGTAAAGGCCTCAGGTGAATGGCAGAAACACAAGGCATACGGCATGCAGTTTATTTTTGACGAGCTGATTATCCTCGAAAATGAACTCTTCTATTTTCTCACAAAAGTTGTGAAGGGCCTGGGCAGGAATCTGGCTGCATCCCTTATCGATTCCATGGGCGAGGAAAAGCTTGAGCATATCCTCGACACTGATCCCGACCAGCTCCTTAAGATAAAGGGCATAAAAGAGAAGAAGCTCAAGAAGATTGTCGGCAACTGGCAGCGGTACAGAGATCTCAAAGAATTGTCCAAATTCCTTATCCCTCTGGGCGCCACGCATACCTTCGTACAGAAGGTATACCGTGAGTTTGAGCAGGACCGGAACATAATCCAGAACATTAAGAATAACCCTTATATACTCACCCAGATAAAAGGCGTGGGGTTTAAAACTGCGGATAAGATAGGAAGGACCATGGGCGTAGAGCCTACAGACCATAACCGGATAGAGTCGTGTATCGAGTATGTCCTTTTTGAGTACACTGACAGCAATGGAAATAGCTGTATTGCCGAACCTCTGCTTCTAAATCTTGCCAACGAGGAACTTGTGTCCGGTGAAGATGATTTCAAGATTGAACCCGAGCTTTTTAAAGGCATTCTAAAAACCATGGCGGAAAATGAGAAGATAGAATTCCTTAAAGACGGGAAGCTCACCTCTTCATTTTTATTCAATGCAGAGTCGCGTATCTATAAAGCCATGGCTGAACGAAGCGAATGGGCTTCCCCTCCCATTGTCTCCGACATCGAGGCTTACATCAAGAAGAAAGAAGAGGATATGGGCATTCAATTCAGCAAGGAGCAGCAGGATGCGTTGCGGATTATCAATAAAGGTCATAAGGTATTTGTGCTTTGCGGGTATGCAGGCACCGGCAAGAGCACCATAGCGAGAGCCTTACTGGATCTATTCAGGACAAGGTATTCTCCAGATAAGATCATGTGCTGTGCGGTGTCCGGTATTGCTTCCGACCGGATACGAAAGACTTCTGGATACCAGGCACAGACCATCTACAGCCTTATTTACAAACATAAGGGTGAGGGGAAAGAGTTCCCCTACGAAGTGCTCCTTGTAGATGAGGCTTCTATGGTAAATACGGAGCTTCTCTATAAGCTGATTTTAAGGCTGAAAAGCACAAGCACTCTTATCATGGTAGGAGATCCTGCACAGCTTCCCCCTATAGGAGCCGGAGAACCCTTCAGTGATATCATTGAACGGAACATTGCCCCATCTGTAAGTCTTACCAGAATATACCGTCAGAGCGAGGATAAAGTAATAGCAGTCTTTGCAAATGAAATACGCGAGGCCATTATACCCGAGGACTATCAATCAGGCCAGTATTCTGATTTTGATTTTGTGGACTTTTCCATCCCGAATTATTTTTCTATAAGGGCAAAGGTCAAAAAGAACGAGATGCCGGAAAGTGAGTTCAGAGAAATGAAGGAGAATAATACTGTAAAGATTTTTGATGCTATTATGGGCATCTCGGAGTCCTATAAGCCCCTTCTCGCTGAAGCCCTGAGACAGAAGAACTTTGCAGGGTTTTTGACCACTTTCCAGATAATTACCCCCATGAAAGGCGGGGCGCTCGGCACCGAAAATCTCAATGATGAACTCCAGAAGTTACTTAACCGGTTTGCCTTTCATGAGAGCAAGTCCATAGATTTAGGCAAAACCAGGCTGGCATTAAGTGATAAGGTGGTCCATATCCAAAATACCAATATCGACTGCATCTCCATTGCTGATTACAGGAAACCGGACCGGCAGCAGTATTTTTATAAAGAACGCATATATAACGGGATGATCGGCATAATAATCTCGGTAGACAAAGAGGAAGAATTACTGCATGTGTTCTATCCCGCAGACAAAACAATAGTCGAGTACTCCTTTGATGAGGCGAGAGATTTTTTACGCCTGGGATATGCGCTGACCATCCATAAAGTACAGGGAAGTGAATTTAAGCATGTGTTGCTTCCCATAACGTTTTCCCACTTTATAATGCTTAATTCCAAGCTTTTATATACCGCCATAACACGTGCCCGGGAGAGGATCATACTGGTGGGTGAAGACTATGCGTTTAGAGCTGCCTGCCGAAAGAAAGAAGCAACCGTGAGGGATACTGTCCTTAAGTTACTCGAAGAGAAGGATCTTAAGGTCGGGGATCGTGATTCTCTGTTCGAGGGAAAGCAGGAGGAAGCTGGTCATCACTTTTTGTAAGTAACAAAGATTTTTCTGATATCGGCAAAAGGTCTCTATATGAATTCTTGCCGGTATAAGTCTACAGTAGAAAAGACACTATGTGTTTTATCAACCCTTTACTTCTGTCTTAATTATTATGTGGAGATGAGAAGTCAATGAATATTTCTTAAGAAGGAGGACTATATACATGGATACAAAAGAAAAGATTGTTCTGGATGCAATGAAAAAGGAAGGAAAACCTATGAGGCCCGGAGATATTGCCAAGAAATCAGAGATCGACAAAGATGAAGTCTCCAAGATCATCGATAAGCTGAAAAAGGAAGGGAAAGTAGCCTCTCCGAAGCGGTGTTTCTATGAGCCGGTGCAGTAAATCCTTTTGTGATGAGAATACCCGAGAAAGCTTCCAGTTCATGCGATTCTAATGATATTTTTCCATTTCCATTTCATTAAGACCCTTTCAAGCACTTCTCGTTCAGAAGGACCTGCTATAATCTATAGGAATAAGGGTTGTAGGGGAATATTATTAAACGGTTGCGATTCAGAATATACTTATCTGGTAATACAGAAATACCACTGGAGGCGCCCATAGCGGTAGTTCACCCATTAACAAATTATGCACAAAATGAAATTATATACAGGGTGGGGCAATGATCGCCTGTCCGAGTACCGGTGCAGAGATTATTTTACCGGGGCGTCAGGACAATATCCTGTTTTCGGGAGCGCCCAACCTCATTGTGACATTTGTCTCCGCCCTTTATATCAACAACAGGCAGATACAGTGATGTAAATGAGTTGAAATATATTCTCTACCCGATATCGGCAAGAGTTGTGAGAGAGTTCAGTTGGAGGAGATGGGAGAACCAGGACTGTTTTTGTGTGAGCGTGTTGACAACTTCCTGAAACAAACAACGTACCCTTTTATGGGATGATGCTGTGTTTGAAACGGTAATCGTTGAAGTAGACACAATAAGGGAAGAATTCTCTTATCCAACAGCGTCCAGGCCTTTTTTCTGCACAAGTGACAGCAATTTAAGGGAAGGTCCCCGTGGGTGTTTTTCGCCTCTTTCCCATTGGCTTATCAGACCGACAGTTACGTTAAGATAACTTGCAAAAACTGCCTGACTAACACCGGCTTTTTTTCTCAATTGGACAATTTCTTCAGGGGAAAGTTCTTCTACGGGTGTTAGGCATGAAGCGTCGAAGTCACGCATCGTCTTTGCATCTACCAATCCGATTCTATGGAGCCCTGCCGCCGTTTCGTGTGCTGCTGCCAGTGCATCAGTTCGATACTTCTTTTTCATGGGTGTACCTCCTCTACTTCGCCGTCTTGCTGCGCTTTGGTAAAATCCTCATTGCTGAAACCTAAATAAATATGTGCCAATCTATGATAGACGTCCAGTTCTACCGGACTCAGATTAGACTTTGCATTTTTGGGAAATCCATATAAGAAGACCGATAGAGACTCGACACGATACGCAATAATTGTCCTGTAACCACCTCTCTTGCCCTCGCCAATACGGGCAATACGCTTCTTGATGAGTTCTGCCCCTAACTCTCCATCGGCCAATCCTCGCTCGATTTCACGTATCGCATTCATTAACATCTCGTCATTAATATGCTCTTTCCGGGCAAAGCGTGCAAACCACTTGGTTTTGAATATCTGCACCTGACCTCCAGAATCAATATTGTTATATTATAACACTCGGTGCTATAAAACAAAAGTTTTATTTTTGTCATAAACCTTCCTGAACTGCTACGATATTAATCAATTGGTTTATGCTTTCAAGCGGTAACAATTATTCGACTGTAAGGTAACCTTTCGCGATATTGTGGATATCTCAGGACTTGGGTGTTATGTTATATAGGCTATTGTTTACCACGTAATGGAGGAATGGTTTATGAATATTGACTGTTATTTGTCGCATGGATGCGGTTCTGAAAAAGCCCTTCGTGGAAACATCACCCGGGCGCTGGCTGTTGAAAAGGTTGAAGCTGAGGTTAATTTCAACGTTGTTGATGATGAAAAGGCCATAGCTCTTGGACTATCTGGGTCACCCTCGGTATTTGTCAATGGAAAGGAGATACAACCACAAGGAACGGTCGGGTTCTCTTGAAGGATGTTTAGCGATGAGTCTGGAAGACTCACCAATGCCCCCTCAGTCGAGACAATCCGAACTGCAATAAGAGAACACAAACATCTCCGAGAGGAGACATCATGAACGGTCAGGGTGAAGAAAAAGAAGTATTGAACGGTCAGCAGAGTCATTGGAAAAAGGTGTACACCGAGAATGCCGATATGTTTGGTAAGGAGCCGAGTTGTCCTGCCCGCAGGGCCGCCGAGCTTTTCGGGAAGGGGAACGTGAAAAGGATTCTGGAACTTGGAAGCGGCCAGGGACGGGACACCCTATTTTTTGCCCGGCACGGTTTTAAGGTTTACGCACTCGACTATAGTGAGGAAGGTCTGGATGCAATGCAGAAAAAGGCTGATGCAATCGGAGCCTCTGGTTCTCTGACGACTATTTACCACGATGTGCGCCAACGCCTCCCCTTCGACGATGATTTTTTTGACGGGTGTTACTCGCATATGCTCTACTGCATGGCTCTGACAACCCCCGAGCTTGAGTTTCTGTCACAGGAAGTACGTCGCATCCTCAAACCAGGCGCCCTCAACATTTACACCGTTCGCCATACAGCAGACCCCCATTACCGGACAGGTATAGATCGCGGGGACAACATGTGGGAAATAGGAGGCGGGTTTGTCGTCCACTTCTTCAGCAGGGAGAAGGTAGTTCATCTTGCAAAAGACTACGAGATCATAGGGGTGGAGGAGTTCGAGGAAACCGATCTTCCGAAGAAACTCTTTCTCATTACGCTCAAGAAAAACTAAAAGAAAAATAGTATTCTTAAGACTCGCTTTGTACGCGAGGAGCACAATTTTTGAGATTCATGCAATTTAAAAAATCTGTTTCTACGATGTTCTTCCTTATTTATTCCAGTCAAGTATTTTTTATCTTTTAACCTGCATATTAGGTTTTTATTTTGTAGGCGGTTATCCCCCATCATTGTATGACATCCTACCCGACCCTTATTATTTGAAAGTCGCCCGAAGCGCTTTTACCTTGCTTAATTGGAGTTAGGATGTCGACGGGGAGTCATGTATTCTGTAATGGAAGGTCGCATACAGCGCCTTAATGGAAGAAAACGATGATCTCCCCGCCTACACAATTATATCTTACGCAGCCTTTTTTATCACCTTCCTTGTCGGTAATCCATAATCCGCCATGTACTCACTGCCATCCCTCACAACAGCATATATGATCCGGAGAAGCTTCCTGGCTATGGCCACAAGTGCCATCATCCTCTTCATTCCCCTGCCTGTAAGGGTTGCGTAATATTCGCACATGATGCCATTCTTTCTTATAGTTTGGATAGACGCATAGTAGAGGATCTTACGGAGAAGGCTTCTCCCCCTCTTCGATATTCTCCTCTCTCCTCTCCTCTTCCCGGAGCTTATTTCATAGAGATCAAGGCCGGCAAGCTTCATGATTTCTGACTGGGTGCCAAATTTCATGAAGTCTCCTACTTCTCCGATGATACCAGCAACGGAAACCGTCCCCAGGCCTTTTATCGACAACAGCCTTGCACTGTACGGTATACGTAAGAGAATGGCTACCATCTCGGCCTCTATCTCTGCAATGAAACCGTCGATCATCTCCAACTGCATGAGGATATGCCTGATATCGAGGACAAGGCCTGATATCCCTTCCTTTATCCCGACAGTGTTCTTTGCATGTTTGATCAGTGCTTCGGCGTCCTTTACCCCGAACTTGCCGTAACTCTTTTTCCGCATCTCTTCGCCGAGGGTCTCTATGCTTAACTTGCCTATAGTGTCCGGTGTGGTGTATTTTTTCAGTACATGGACGGCGGTCTTGACCTTTATATCCTTCATTACTGTTTTAAATTCGGGGAAGATGAGGAAGACCAACTGCTGGAGCTGGTTGAATAAGGCAGTGCGTTCTCCTATGTGCCGCTCCCGCGCATTGTTGAGTCTTCTCAGATAGGCCGTATCTCCTTCCGGAACAACAACGGTTAAAGCATGTCCTAATCTGATAATATCGGCAATCACCCGGGGATCCTTGTCATCGGTCTTTAATGGAGAGTTGTCATTTACCTCTTTCATCCTCTTTGTATGCATGGGATTCACCTGGACGATCTTTACAGGTTTGCTCATCATGTAATGCAACAAAGGCTCTGCGTAGGGACCAGTTGATTCGTATCCCACAATCACTTCGTTACAGCAAAACCTCTTTTTGCTTATGGTTATCATATCCCAGAATTTATCGAGGCCTTCCCTGGTGTTACCGAACTTGAAGGACTTTGTGTCCCTGCCATCCGCTGTTATACAGTATCCTGTGTTGCTTGCCATGCCGATGTCTACCGTAGCCATCAATGTGTCTTCCCTTACCGTCCTTATCCTTTTCGACCTCAGTCCTTTCATGGTTATTCTCCTCCTTGAATTCTTGCCGGAATAAGGAGGATATCTGTATTTCTCCTTTGACTCAACTATGAACTACAATATAGCAAGCTGTAATCCACACAGACAACATTTTAAATTTCATAGCGGCTTACAAGTGGTTATCGTTAAAATCGCAACAGATTAAGATGCACTTAATATGGTTGGTACCGACATACTCGGATGTTGGAGAGCAATGGAGATAAAACAAAATAACTTACCATTTCAATAACGGCTGTTGTATAATTCAGCCACATAACTTAATGAACTTTTACGGGGGTTCTCAATGCGTAGGAAGATCGTTCTTTCAGTCGGGGTTTTTATTTTCTTCGCATCCTTTGCCCTTGCTGAAAAAGGTTCACTCAAGATAGGGGCATTCCCTGCACCCCCGCAACTCTCCGCCTCCGTTAAATTCGTCGAACCTTCCGGCAACAATATCCTCGATGCAGGTGAAACAGGCAAGCTCATCGTTACTGTGCAAAATACCGGAAAAGGAGATGCCTTTGATGTTAAGGGGCAACTCAAAACAAACAAGCAGATAGCAGGTCTTTCTTTTAACCGGGAGGTCGCAATAGGCACCATATTGAGCGGCAAAACTGCCTTTGTAGAAATTCCCGTGCAGGCAAGCGAGGACATTCCCACTGATTCTGTTACTTTTGATATTGAAGTCAAAGAGGCAAACGGTTTCGATGCAGCCCCTCTGAAACTTTCATTCAAAACCAAGGCCTTTGAACCCCCGAAGCTTGTTGTTGCTGATATCGGCATTAATGACCAGAACAAGAACTCCCGTGTAGAGCCTATGGAGATCGTAGAGCTTATTGCCAGAATTCAGAACATGGGCTATGGTGATGCGCGGGGCGTATCCGTTGATATTCAGCCGGGACAGAACGTCTTCATTGCCGGTGATGGGAAAACCCGCTTTGATCTGGGCAGCATCCAGGCAGGGAAATTCAAGGATGTGACCTTCATGTTCTATACCAACAACCGTATAAAAGACGGCGAGAAGATTCCCCTCTCCATCCAGGTAAATGAAGCAAGACCGAGGTTCAGCACACTTCTGCCCCTCACCCTTGTAATGAATGCTCCGCAGAAAAGTGTTGAGGAGATCGTGGTAAAAGGGGAAGACACAGAGAAGAAGCCCGATATTACTCTGGCAGGAGGCCTAAGCGTTGATGTAGACATGCATATCCCCGAAGGGGAGAAGGCAGGTAAATTTGATATTGCTGTCATTATCGGGAACAAGAACTACAAAAACATCCCGAATGTGGAATATGCGGACAGGGATGCGGTGATCATGAAAGAATACCTTATCAGGGCCTTCGGGTATGATCCTCAAAACATTCTCTATGAGGAGAACGCAGGTTTTGCAAAGTTCAATGAACTCTTCGGGTCAGAAAGGGAATACAAAGGCAGGCTGTACAAATTTGTAAGAAATGGCGTTTCAAAGGTCTTCATCTACTATGCAGGTCACGGCGCCCCTGACCTTGAGTCGCAGGAAGCATACTTTGTGCCTGTTGATGCAAATCCTGAGTACCTTAAATCGAGCGGCTACAGCCTCCAGACATTCTATACAAACCTCTCCAAAATCCCTGCAAAGAAGATGACCGTCATCCTCGATACCTGCTTTTCGGGAAACTCAGAAAAAGGGATGCTCTTCAAAAACATTAGTCCCGCCATGGTACGTGTCAAAAAGGAATACCAGGGACCTGCTAATACAACTCTCATCACCAGTGGGGCCGTTGATCAGGTGTCTGCATGGTATCCCGAAAAGAGACATTCTCTCTTTACCTACTATTTTCTGAAGGGGATTCAGGGCGAAGCAGATGTAAATAAGGATAAAAAGATTACCGTGGGAGAAATGAAGGTATACCTCGCCGAGCATGTTCCCTACATGGCGCAGCGCCTGAAAGGAACAGAGCAGCAGCCTGTGGTAATGGGGAATGATAGCGATGTAATGGTGGTGCTGAAGAAGTAATAATTCGGTGTTCGATGGAGAGGATTTAGTATGTTAAAAGTATATCTTGAAACAACCATACCCAGTTACCTTGCTTCAAGGCAAAGCAGGGATGTTATCGTTGCAGCACAACAACAAGTCACCCTTGAATGGTGGGAGAATTCCCGACCAAAGTACGACCTGTTTATATCTGAAGCCGTTATCGATGAATGTCAAGCCGGCGATCCGGAAGCTGCAAAGAAAAGAATCGGTTTCGTAAAGGGTTTACCCGTCCTCAGCATTACTGGTGATGTAATTAAACTTGCCGAAATATACGCTAAACTTTTGAATATTCCAGACAAAGCAAAGGTTGACGCAATTCATATCTCTATTGCTGTAGTATATGAAATGGACTATCTTATTACATGGAACTGTACACATCTTGCACATGGAGAGATAAGAGCAGCGCTGCATCGATATAATATGCAGAACGGGTTATATGAACCAACGATTGTAACGCCATTTGAACTCTTATAGGGAGGCTTCAATGAAATGGGAAGACCCGATCGTAAAAGAAACGAGAACGATCAGAGAAAATTTAGTAAAGAAAGCAGGCGGATTTGAGGCATATGTGAAAAAGCTTCAGCAAAAAGAACTCAAGCACAAAAAGCGGATGCTAAGAAAAGAGCAGCTTCAAGAAAACATGTTAAAAGCGTCATGAGGAAAAGAGCAGACTTCAGGGTATTATGATAAAAATACCATTCCTCTCAACACGCACTTTATGTTTTTTAATGTTATATGCACTTGTCTTTATTGCCTCCACCTGTTTTGCTGCTGAGGTGAAAAACACCATCTCCCGGCAGGAAGGTAACAGGGTCGTATGGGAATTTGAAGTGGTCTCCGATACACAGGAAGAAGCGGACCTGACACTCACCATCACCATTGACGGCAAAACATATGAGTCAAAAGATTTACATCTTGAAGGAGACTTCACCAAAATCAAACCAGGAAAAGGCAAGAAGATCTATTGGAATGTGCTGCAGGACTTCCCGAGGGGCATACATGGTAATCTGGACTGGGAGCTTGTGGCCGGCGGCAAGGCATTCACCGACCCGACTACCGGTATTGAATTGGTCTTCGTAAAAGGCGGCTGCTTTGATATGGGCGATACCTTTGGCGATGGCGAAGCAGATGAAAAACCCGTCCATAATGTCTGTGTCTCTGATTTCTTCCTCGGTAAGTATGAAGTTACCCAGGGTCAGTGGAAGGCCATCATGGGCAGTAATCCATCATACTTTAATAACTGCGGCGATACATGCCCTGTAGAGATGGTCTCTTGGAACGATACCCAGGAATTCATTCAAAAGCTCAACAGCAGAACTGGCAAATCCTATCGTCTTCCCACAGAGGCAGAATGGGAATATGCAGCCCGTAGTGGCGGTAAGAAAGAGAAATATGCAGGCACAAGCTCCAATTCAAACCTTGGAAGCTATGCCCCACCCCGTAGGCCGGAAACGACCCAACTCTCTGGGTCTCTATGACATGACCGGCAATGTTTGGGAATGGGTGTCTGACCGGTATGACAAGGGGTATTATTCCGGCAGCCCCAGAGACAATCCCGGAGGACCTTCTACCGGTAGCACCCGGGTGCTTCGTGGCGGCAGTTGGGGCCTCAATCCGTGGTTCATCCGTGCTTCGATCCGTGACAAGATCACCCTTCCGTCGTTCAGGCCCAACAACTTCGGGTTTCGGCTTGCCCTTTCCGGACGGTGATTTTCTGAGTTCTGGATTTCTGCTGGTGTTTGCAAAAAGAGAAGAGGGGGTCAACCTTGACAAATGACAAAGAGAACAGCACAAACCATTGCCCAACAAAGCAATACGACTTGCCCCACTCTCGGCTGGTTTTATTGTGATATTGTCAAAAGTTTCATGAAAAGAAGTATGTGAGATATGAAAACAGGAACATCAAGTATGTTTAGAGGAATTTATAAGAAGTCGGACGCAATGCGATGTGCCAAACATGCACATAAACTGAGTTTTATGTCCGCAACGAGATAGAGAAACAGCAGGTTTTTTTATTGTTCTTTGACAATCGAAGAGAAGTTACCCTTCAGGCAGCAAGGGAAAGTATTTTCTGCCACCTGCCCTGGATGGTGTTGACCCCTTCCAGTTCCGGCATGTAAATGGGTGTTTTCCAATTCAAAGACATGTGAGGCCTCAAGAAGTTGTAATGGGTGACAAATAGCGTGACAAGTGCTATCGCACCATTGAGGCTGTTAAACCCGTGCGAGGGTCTTACATGATGCTTAAAGGTCCTGTTCAGTCTTTCAATAAGCTGCTTGAAAACCCGGTAGGCTTCCGACTCGCTGTCTAAGTTCTGGAGTCCTATCACCTTCTTGTGGGTAAGCGACGCATCTTTTCCTCTCTGTTCGTTCAGGTAGTGTATCCCCGCAGGATATGACGGGTTGCCATCGGTGACAAGAATTATTGTCTGTCCCGGCTCTGCCGTGCGGATCGCCTC